>CALMEH010000864.1 GCA_937863115.1 uncultured Acidobacteriota bacterium | reverse complement strand
CTCATTCGGCTAAAGTAAATATGACTCAAATCATATTTACTTTAACCGAATGAGGGCATAATCGGAAACAAGCGGAAGAATTAAGATGTTGTTCGATTCATATCAACGCCAAATAAAAGACCTGCGGATTTCATTGACCGACCGCTGTAATTTTCATTGTTTCTATTGTAATCCGAAGCATCGTGCCGAATTTGCAAATAAAGAAAATATTCTTAGTTTTGAAGAAATTGTTTATCTGAGCGAAATTTTTGTTGAATTAGGAATCGAAAAAATCCGTTTGACCGGAGGCGAGCCGCTTTTGCGGAAAAACATCGAAATCTTGATCGGGAATTTGTCCAAACTAAAAAATCGGCATTTGAAAGACTTGGCAATGACGACCAACGGCTTCTCACTGTCAAGACGTGCCGAAACATTAAAACTTGTCGGTCTTGACCGCGTGACGATCTCGCTTGATAGTCTCAAAAAAGATAATTTCCAAAAAATCACCGGCATTGATAAGTTGGATGAAGTTCTCGCAGCAATCAAAGCGGCAAAACACGCAAACCTCAATCCGGTCAAGATAAATGCAGTAATAGTTCGCGGATGGAATGACGATGAAATTGTGGAGTTGGCAAGTTTTGCCCGTGAAATGAGCGTGTCAATGCGTTTTATTGAATATATGCCGCTTGATTCGGGAATGAATTGGAGTCGAAAATCGGTCGTTTCGGGCAGAGAAATTTTTGCACGAATCAATGAAGTTTTTCCGCTCAAACAAAAAAATAAGACGCAGGAAAGCGAAACGGCTCGGACATATTCTTTCAGTGATAGGGCAGAAGGCGAAATCGGAATTATTGCACCCATCACGGAAATATTCTGCGGCGGGTGTTCTCGGATTCGTTTAACCGCTGACGGTCAAATCCGCACCTGTCTTTTTTCAACCAATGAACATAACTTACGCGATTTGCTCAGAAGCGGGGCGAAACGGACGGAAATCATCGGGTTTATTCAATCTGCCGTCATGCAAAAAGAAAGGAGTCATTCCATCAATGATTCCGAGTTCCAACCAGCCTCACGTTCGATGAGTTTTATCGGCGGGTGATTCTTCTTCGTTTCGTTCAAATCTACGGGATTGCTTCATTTTCAGTCTTGGTGTTTTTCAAAAACGTAAAATAATTGATTACCAAACACATCAAGGCAAACACGGAAAGCAAAACAAAACCAAGTGTATAAGAACCTGTTGCGTCTTTGACCAGCCCTAATTCGAGCGGGGGGAAAAAACCGCCGAGTCCGCCAAAAGCTCCGACTAAACCTGTTACCGTGCCGGTTTCTTTAG
>CALMEH010000863.1 GCA_937863115.1 uncultured Acidobacteriota bacterium | reverse complement strand
CTTCGACGTAATTTTTGAAGCGACGGGCTTTTCCCCGATTGTTTTTGACGCGATGCAGGCATTAGCGAAAAACGGCGTTCTGATTCTTTCCTCGGTAACGGGCGGCGATAGAAAAACGGAAATTCCGGCGGATAAAATCAATCTTGATTTCGTTCTCGGCAACAAAGTTATGGTCGGAACCGTGAACGCCAACCGCGAATATTTCGAGTCGGGCGTGAAAGATTTATCGCAAGCCGTTCTCGAATACGGCGATTGGCTTGAACGTCTTTTGACGCACCCAGTCAGCGGCTTGGAAAATTATCGGGAATTATTTGAAAAATTAACCACTGCCAAAGGCGCAATTAAGGTTTTCTGCGATTTGGAAAATTAGCAAAACAATGGGGAAAAATGGCAGTATCCTAATTTATATTGCGAAGAATTTTAACCACGAAATAACACGAAAACGCGCGACACCTTTGACTTCGTTTTGTGAGTTTTTATGTTATTTCGTGGTTATTTTTTGAATCACCCAAATTAGCGTATAATCCGAAATTCAAATATTTTCGTTTGTTTCGTAGGCAAAATCTTTACTTAACTTTTTATTGAGGCAAATCATCGCTTTAATTTTTTCTTAAATGTGCTAAAATGCACGGTATAAGGTTTTGCCGGAAACTTTTAACAATCAGAGTAAATGAAATTTGAAAAGCTAAAGGCTTTTTTTGTGTTTATTCCGCCAATTGTCCATAAATTCCCCCAAAACCGCGAATATTTTAAAAATCCGTTATCTTTAGCAATTTAAGTTGATAACGCGGCACAATTATTTAATCATTAAGTTAAAAGCAATTTTGGAGAAAATTTTAATATGACAAATCTGAACATTCCGTCGAATGTCAAAAATAAAGAATTGATTGATTGGGTAACAAAAGCGGTCGAGCTTTGCAAACCCGATAATGTCTATTGGTGCGACGGTTCGCAGGAAGAATATGACCGTCTTTGCGAAGAAATGGTCGCAAGCGGAACTTTCATTCGTTTGAACCCCGAAAAGCGTCCGAATTCATTTTTGGCGCGTTCGCATCCGTCTGATGTGGCGCGTGTCGAAGATCGAACTTACATCTGTTCATTGGCAAAAGGCGATGCCGGACCGACGAATAATTGGATGAATCCGAAGGAAATGAAAGAGATTCTCAACGGTAAATTCGACGGTTGTATGAAAGGCAGAACGATGTATGTCATTCCGTTTTGTATGGGACCGATCGGTTCGCCGATTTCGCAATTCGGTGTCGAAATTTCAGATTCGCCGTATGTTGCCGTCAATATGAAAATTATGACGCGAATGGGAAATCAAGCGTTGGAAGCACTCGGCGACGGCGATTTCGTGCAATGTTTGCACTCGGTCGGAATGCCGCTTGCGGAAGGTCAAGCTGATGTCGAATGGGCTTGCTCGCCTGATCCGAAAGATAAATATATCGTTCATTTTCCCGAAGAACGCTCGATTGTTTCATACGGTTCGGGTTACGGCGGAAACGCTTTGCTCGGCAAAAAATGTCTGGCGTTGAGAATTGCTTCGACCATCGGACGCGACGAAGGTTGGCTTGCCGAACATATGTTAATCGTCGGTGTCGAATCGCCCGACGGACAAAAAGATTACGTTTGCGCGGCGTTTCCTTCGGCTTGCGGAAAAACTAATTTCGCAATGCTCATTCCGCCGAAACCTTTTCAAGAAGAAGGCTGGAAAGTTACGACCGTCGGCGACGATATTGCTTGGATTAAACCTGACGAAAACGGCAAACTTCGCGCTATCAATCCCGAGAACGGATTTTTCGGCGTTGCTCCCGGAACAAATTTCAAAACTAATCCGAACGCAATGGAGTCAATCAAGGAAAACACGATTTTCACAAACGTTGCGTTGACTGACGACGGCGACGTTTGGTGGGAAGGAATG
>CALMEH010000862.1 GCA_937863115.1 uncultured Acidobacteriota bacterium | reverse complement strand
ACGGATAAATTTTTGTGGAACGAAGAGGGCGAACTCGTCGGCGCAACGATAACTTTGGGCGGCAAAATTGATTCCGGCTATCCCGAACCGGCTTATTATCCGGTGATGAATTCGCTGTCTTTGAGCAAAAATTCGCCTTCGATGTCCGGCAATGTTTTGGCGGCGACAAAATTGATTCACGAAATCGGTCACGTCAATCAAACTTCAAAAGAAAACCGCGAAATTGTCCAAATGCAAGATAAACTTATGCCCGTTTATATTGATATTTTTCTCAAAAACGGTCATAACGCAAAGGATAAAAAGCTCGTCGAACTCGAAGAAAAAATGGGCGGAACACCAATGAAAATCTGGGAAAACCGCGAATATTGGAGCGAAGTCAACGCGATGCTTTTCTTAAACGAACGCATTAACAAAGAAGATTTTTACTGTTCCGTTCTCGATAAAATCAAAACAAACGTCGAAACTTACGCCAAAAATTACGAAGCGAGATTTTTTGAAATCGCCGAAACAAATCCGTTTTGCGGCAAATAAACCGAAATGATTTTATCGCCTTTTGTTCGGCTTTACGGCGCAATCGCAAACCTTCGCAACACGCTTTACGAACGCGAAATTTTTAAATCTTTTCCGCTCGGCGCACGAACAATCAGCGTCGGAAATATAACTTTCGGCGGCACAGGCAAAACGCCTTTTGTCGCGTTTGTGGCGGAAGTTTTAGCCGAACACGGCGAAAAAGTTTGCATTCTCACACGCGGTTACGGGCGCGAGAATGCGAAACAAAGAGTTTTAGTTTCCGATGGCGAAAATATTCTCGCAAATGTTCGCACATCCGGCGATGAGCCGTTTGAACTTGCCAATAATTTACTCGGAAAAGCGATAATAATCGCCGACGCAAACCGCGTCGAAGCCGCAAAATGGGCGCGTGAAAAATTCGGCGTAACCGTTTTCGTGCTTGACGACGCTTTCCAACATCAACGCGCCCAACGCGATTTGGACATCGTTTTAATTGATGCAACCAAACCTTTTTCAATCTTGCGCGAACCGCTCAAAAACCTGAAACGCGCCGATTTAATCGTGATCACACGCGCCAATTTAGTCAGCGAAAATCAAATTACAGATTACAAATTACAAATTACACGATTTACAAACGCACCGATTTTTATTTCTGGGAACAAAATTTCAAACCTAACGAATCTACAAGATTTTTCTATTCAGCGCAAAACAACTAACAACGGACAACTAACAACAGACAATGCCCTAGCTTTTTGCGCTCTCGGCAATCCGAATAATTTTTTCGAGCAGTTGCGGCACGAAAACTTTAATTTGGTGGGGACGGTAAAATTTTCGGATCATCATTTTTATACGCAAACAGACATCGAACGGATTGAAACAGAAGCTATAGAAACAGGTGCCGAAGTTTTAATCACAACCGCGAAAGATGCCGTAAAATTAAAAGATTTGCGATTAGACTTTCCTTGTTTGGTTGCCGAAAGCGAAATGATTTTCGGCGACGAAAAAAAATTGCGCGAAATTATCTTCCGCGCAATCAAAAATCCAAAATCTAAAATCTAAAATCAATTTGTGTCTTGTTTTTTATCGCTCGTAACCTGTTTTTCCGAAGTCGGTTTCTTTTCCTCAGAAGGTTTCGGAACGGGCGTTTTTGTCGTTCCCGGAGTTGAAACAGGCGTTGCCGTATTTGTTTCGTTTTTTGCCGGTGTCGGCGTAGCTTTCGGCGTTGCCGTCGGTTTCGGTGTCGGCGTGGCGACAGGCGTGTTGACGACAACAATATCACCTTCTAAAGCGGGCATAAACGGATTGTTTTGCTGAACATTTCCGTCATACATTTGTCCAGTCGGCATTGTGTAAGTTGTCGGCGGAACATTCATTGATTGTTGCGGTTGCGATTGAGACGATTGCGGCGGAATATAACCTTGATTCCACAGCGGATTATAATCGCCCGGAAGCATTCCGTCTGCCGCGTTGGTATTGATATTCGACATCATTTCGGGCGAAAAAACCATTAAATTCGCGCCTTGTTCGCCCATTCCGGTTGCCGGATTCAGCGGTTGAACGGGCTTATTGTTTTCATCGGTCTGGACGGTCGCAATGTCGGATTGTTTAACTTGCGTCGCGTAAATCAAACCGATTGCCAGCACGGAAATTCCCGCAAGTGTGATAAATGCCGTTTTCCAGATATTGTTCGGCTGTTCATCAAATTTCTGCGCTTTCGGAATGATAACGGTTTCGACTTCATCGAAATTTTTGGCGATTTTGTTTAATTCATCGGCAAATTCGTCCGCCGTTTGACAACGCATTTCGGGCGTTTTTGCGAGAGCGCGAAGCACAACAGGTTCGATTTCTTCGTTCAAATCATTCCTAAAAGCGGAAAGCGGCGCGGGCGGTTGCTGTGTGTGTTTGAGCATCAAATCCGTCGGTTTTTCCGCCGCGAACGGGACTTCTCCCGCAAGCATTTCATACAAAATCACGCCTGCCGAATAGATGTCGGAACGTGCGTCAATTTCCGCCGAATCAAGACATTGTTCGGGCGAACGATATTCTAAATTTTTCGGCGCAGCTTCTTCGTCTAACGATTCGTTTTCGTCTGCCGCATTTGTGCCGAATTCCAAAACTTTGACAATTTCCGCGCCGTTTGCCGCGTGTGTCAGTAGAATATTTTCGCTCGTCAGATTTTTATGCACGACTTTGGCGGCGTGTGCCGCGCTCAAAGCCGAAGCGATTTGCCGCGCAATTCTAATTGAGCGTTCCGGCGAAAATTTGCCTTGTTTGGCGATAGATTCTTTTAAAGTTTCGCCTTCAGATTCTTCGGAAACAATATAAACCGCGCCTTCCGCGTCCGTGCCGAAATCGGTTACGTTTAGTATATTCGGATGCGAAATATGCGAAACCGTGCGGGCTTCGTCGGAAAAACGCTTGACGATTGATTCGTCAACCGCCAGCGCGGGCGAAAGAATTTTGACCGTTACGGACTTTTCCATTCCGCGATGCGTCCCGCGATAAATATTGCCCAAACCGCCTTCGCGCCAGAGATTCTGGATTTGATACTTTTCCGCTAAAGTTCGTCCGATAAATGTGTCTGATGTTTTTGTTAAATTCACTGTTTTTAACACCGCGCACTTAACTGTGTGCGTCCTTCCGAATTTTATTATACGCTAAATCAAACGATTCGATTCAAAAATTTTATGTTAAGTTGCCGTCCAAAGAAAATGCGGACGCAAGTTTTTCAACCGTGCGTCCGCAATATTTTTGTGTTTTGTTCGATTATTTAACTTTCAAAAGAACGATAACCAAGGCAAACAAAACAAGCGATTCGATAAGCGCAAGCGCAATAATCATAAGTGTTTGCACCGTTCCTGCCGCGCCCGGATTGCGAGCCGCGCCTTCCGCGCCTTTTGAACCGACAAGACCTTGACCGATAGCTGCCAAACCAGCTGCTACGCCGAAGCCCAAGATTCCCAAACCTGTTCCGATGCTGTTGCCTTCGCCGCCACCGGTCGTTGCCGTTTCAGCCGCAAAAGCCGAAACAGCCATTAAAGCCATTGTTAAAACTGCGAAAAATACGTTTCTTAATTTATTCATTTTTTTAATAGTCTCCTGTTATTTTATTTTGCAGACCACACACTTACTTCGTGTGTGTTTCTGCATTTTTTTTGAAACAGAATTTTTTCGTTTAACCTGCGGCTGGTATTATTTCGCCTCACTTCCGGTATGCCTCGATTTCTACTCTCGTTGGAGTCGAGGCTCCTGTTGCGTGCGGGCATATCTGCTATAAATGCAGGTTTTCAAATTATTCTGTTTTCAAAACTTTATAAAAATTTAGGATTTATGGAAAACCACTAAATCCTAAATCCTAAATCCTTATGCGTGCGCGACCGCCGCATCGCCGTGTTCTTCGTCCGCGTGATGTTCTTCGTCGTGGTGTCCGTGCGAAACTTCGCCGAGATAAATCGTCGAAAGCAAAGTAAAGACGAGCGTTTGAATCAACGCTACGAAAACCGCCAACGGAAGCAAAACGACCGGCAGTAAAAATTGTGTGAACGGCGGCGCGAGATTTGAAATATTCAGCGCAACTTGTTCGTCCGCAAACATATTCGCAAACAGCCGTATGCCGAGCGTTACGGGACGAATCAAACTACTGATTAATTCGATTCCGAATATCAAAGGCGTAATAATCAACGCCATCACAATGGGCAATTTCGGTCCGGCAAAGTGCGAAATATGTCCGACAAGTCCGTTTTCCCTGATGCCGACGTAGTTATAATAAACAAACGAGGTGATGCCGAGCGCAAAAGTTACGTTGACGTGCGCCGTCGGCGACATAAACAGCGGAAAAAGTCCCATCAAATTTGAAATCAAAATCAAACACGCAAACGTCGCAACGACCGGAAAATATTGAAATCCGTGTTCGCCGACAACCGAAACGACCATATCTTTGATCGCCAAAAATCCGGCTTCGAGTGTTAATTGTCCGTTTGTCGGATCGTTTTCCGAAAGTTTGCCTTTGAAAATCCAAATCACCGCAATAGTTAGAATACAAGCAATAACAAACATCACGGTATACCAAGGAATCGCGTTTTCCGGCGTATATTCTCCGAAAACTGCGGTCGCAGTCGTGCCGAAATTAGCAAACAATTTGTCCCACAGCGGCTTTGTTACCGCCATTTGCATATTGTGCAAAGGCTCGCCGAGATAATGATTGATAAATGTTACGATGGCTGGTTCGTGATGACCGCCTTCTGCAAATAAAAACATTTTGTTAAATTTCCTTTCGCTTAAAAAGATGCGAAAATATTTGTATAAAAGACTCGATTAAAACTGCAAAAGCTAAACTGACTAGCCCTAAAACTACTGAAATTAAAGGAAGAAGCTGCGAGAAAAATACGAATCCGACAACTGCGCCGATAGCTAAATAACGAAATATATAACCAACGGCGGAATGATACGGCTGATATTCGCCTTCGAAAGTTTCCGCAAACATCTTTTTGAGCGAAGATTCGAGCCAAAAAAAATTAGCAAACGATAAAACTCCGCCGATGAAAAAACCTAAACTCCACAGCCGCGAGCTAAGATATAAACTCGCCAAAGTTCCCGAAACCACGACAATTACCATCAGCCATAAAATACGACGATTGGAAATCGGCGTTACAGTTTCGTGATTGCTACTCTTACTGTCAGATACCTCGCTCATTGCGAAACTAAGATTTTACAAAGGAACTCTTAGAAAGTAAAAAGTAAAAAGTAAAAAGTAAAAAAATCTTTGCCTTTTTTACATTAAATTTGAGCGATTAGAAAGAAAAAAGACGAAATTTGATGATTTTTTTGATTTTTTCGATAAATCTCAGATTTTAATTCCTTTTTTTACTTTTTACTTTTTACTTCCCGCCTATTTCTTCAAAATCTGTGAAGTCAGTCTGAAAAACTGAAAAAATCCGACGATTGCGCCCAAAACAATCCCGATAATTAAACCTTTCGGCGATGATTCAAAAAATCTGTCTGCCAAATATCCGACAACTGCCAATGCCACAACCGAACCGAAAAGCGTAATTCCGGCAGAAAATGCCAAACCTGTTTTTCGCGCCGTTTCGCCGGCGGTTTCTTTTTCTCTCGGCGGTTGAAAAGATTCGGTATCTTCTAAATCGCCTGTATAATCATTTTCGTCCATTTGAATTAAGTTTTATGCAGAAACACGCACGAAGTAAGTGTGTTGTATTTCAATCATTGGCACACTTACATCGTGCGTGTTTCTGCATTCTCGAATTATTTTGCGGCTTCACTCAAAAGATAAGCAAAAAGTTTGTCTTGAACATCGGGACTTGTAACCAATCGCGTATGTCCTTCGCAAACGGAAATCTCCGCCGTTACGGGCAAAATCGTTTTATTTGCTTTCTCTGTCAGAGTTTCCGCCGTCAATGAACGCTTCGGCACAACACCGTCACCCATTGAAAAAAGTATCTTTTTAAGTTCTTCAGTCGTAACTTTTTCGCCGTTTGAGCGAGTAAAACCATCGGCTTTGAAAAGCGTTTTCCATTCATCTTTTTTGTCGCGGTAAAGAACGAAACCGTCAAGCGTTTCTTTGCAATCCGCACCGATTAGATACATTTGAACCGAAGTTTTCACGCTCACATTCGCATCTAAAGCCTCTTGAAAACGCTTTGCACGATTTAAAACGGCTTGAAAATAACCTTTAGCGTTTTTCTGCTCGGCGGGCGTGAATTTTTTATTGAAATCGTCATCTTTTATGACGCTCCAGCCGTATTCTTCCCACGTTTTCGCATCAAAAATATCAACTTCGAGCGGTTTCAGATTTTCATCAAAAGCCTTTAATGTTCCGTTGTGCGGCAAAAGTTGATAAAGCGAAGGTATCGTAAAAGTATCGAATTTTGAAACGTCTTGCACAAACGGTAAATTTAATCCGCCGACGTAAGAAAAACCGTTAATCAACGCGCCCAGCGATTGAGCCGAACCTTCGTTTGGCGTTCCGAGCAAAAAGACTTTGCTGAAATGTTTTGAACCTGCCCACGTCAGACGCGGTTTTCCGGTTTTCGGCAAATCCGCCGTGCCATACATTGCCGCATAACGCGAAATCAAGCCGCCCATTGAATGCGCGATAATATTAAATTTCAAATTCGGTCGTTGGAGAGTTCGTTTCAAGTCTTCGATTTTTTTCATCAAAATCCGCGCATTTTCGACGTTATCGAGCCGCCAATCATAGCTGAAAACATAAAACGTATCTTCGTAACCTTTTACCGGCGGATTATCCCATTTACCTTCCGTATAACCGCCACGAGC
>CALMEH010000861.1 GCA_937863115.1 uncultured Acidobacteriota bacterium | reverse complement strand
GACAGGCGGTGCAAACGGCGGCGAGCCTCGGTGTGATTGCCGCCGGCACGGGCATTGGCTTGGTTGTCGGTCAATCGTTGACTTTCAGTGCACTCTCCTCAGTTCTGCCGTTCGCCGCGAGCAGTTGGGGAACGTGGGGTCCAAATCTCGGTCAGGTAGGTGTTGTCGCCCGCAATGCGGCTTTAGGTTTGGTAAAAACCGCTTTGCCCTCGACGGCAAGTTCGGGAGCGTCGGGCGGCGCGGCTATCGGCGGTCCGATAGCGGTTATTGCGATGGCGATTCAGATTCTCGCTACACAAACGGTTAACGTCGTCAATCGGGCGCAGCTTCCCGATAAACTCGATCAGGCGATTGTTGATATGCAGAACGCGAATATCAACGTGAGAGATTTATTGACGACCGATGCCGGAAACAGCGAAGTTTATATGAATTTTATTTTTTCAACACTGCCCGACTTTCCCGCACCGGACGCGCCTGCCGCGCAACCGACCGACCGCAAATTCGTCGTCTTTAATCAAACGACCGGACAACAATATGAAACGCCAATCCTGAACGCACGTCTCGAATGGGAAAACAATCGTTATTTGCAGTTACGGCTGACCGGCGGTTTGTTCGCTCATCCGGCACAATCCGGTGCCGAGTCGCCGAGCAATCCGAGCCGCCAGACGATTGCGATTCGTTATCTTGACTGGGACAACAAAATCAAAATGGCTTACCGCACGGGCTTGGCATTTTACATTATTGACCCGACAAACACTCAGAAAGCCGTGCTGGATGGCGAAATAAAGTTGAAAGTTGACAATCAGAACGTCATCGTCAGAATCAAGGACACGGAAATGCAGACGCAAGAGGTCGGCACAAAAATTATTTCGTGCGGCAGCATCGTCAACCCCGGACAAGGAGACGACACCGTTATCGGCAAAGTCGAAGACGCGGGCGAACCGGCATCAACTTTGAGCGCGACGATCAACGGCGGTGCGTCGGCGACCGTCAACGGAATCACGATTCGCAATCTACGCATTAACAATGACTACGAGGTCATCGGAAATGTTCTGAGCGAAAATGCGTCCACACCGACGATTGCGAATTTTACGGGAACTGTAACAAACAGCGTCGGGCAGACAAAAATTTTTCCGGTCGAATTAAAAAAAACCGCCGTGGTCAACAGTTTGCCGGCGGAAACGATTAGACAGCTAACGCTCGGAGATTATTACGAGGCAATAGTCGGCTCGGAATTGGAGATAAGTTGCTCCGCTCACACATTCACGGTTTCGGGCGATTTGCCGCCGGGCTTAAAAATCGGACGACCTTCGGGTAATATAACCCCGAATATTTATCTCTACGGCACGCCCGCTTCCGCCGGAAAATATCATTTCAATATCACCAAACAGTATGCCAACGGCGAAAGCATCAGTCAGGATTACATCATCAACATTAGTGCCGATATGCTCCGAATGGACGACAGCGCGACAAGTTGGTGGCGAGCCGAATCCGGCGCGGCGGATCATTTCAAACGCGCCGACGGCACGATAGTCGGCAACATCGTTTTCGAGAAAAGCAAAGTCAATCGCGGCTTTCACTTCGACGGCAGCAACAGCTACATACGTCTGCCCGAAAACACTTTTTCACCCGGCAGTGATTTTACCTTTGAAACGTGGTTCAAAACCGACCGCGCCGGCGTAATTGTCGGCAGTCAGCCGATTGCCGATCCTTACGGCGATTCTTCGGGCGCGACACCGCTCATTTACGTCTCGCACGACGGCAAACTGCAAGTGCAGATGTTCCGAGACCAATACAATCGTTCGATCAGAAGCGAGCAGAGCGTCAATGACAATCAATATCACCACGTCGCCGTTACTTACAACGCGGCTGACCAAATGCGCCGTGTTTATCTCGACGGCGAAGAAGTTGGTTCGCTTTTCGGCGGACAACTCGCCTCTTCAACCAAATATCAATTCGGCACAGGCTACGCGCCGGACGCTGTCAACGGAGGCACGAATGGTTGGCTTAATTTCAAAGGTGTGATTGACGAGCCGACCGTTTATAGCCGTGCGCTGAGTCTGCAAAACATCCGAAACATTTACGCCGTTGGCGGTTTAGGCAAACTTTATTTAAAAATTCGCCCCTACGCACCGCAAGTGCGCGACGGCAACGACGGCGGACTTCTGATGGAAGCGCAGGGCGGTTTCCCGCTCAGATTCAAACTGCGCTGGCAAAATCCTCTGATAATGACCGCTGAACAGGACACCAGCTATTTTATGAATTTGCGTCCCACGAATTATGAGATTACTGTCGTGGACGAACTTGGGAATCAGTATGTAACTTCGGCAGTCGTGCCGAACGCGCCCGCGAACATCTCGGTTACGACCGTCGCCGAACAACCCCGCTGTTATGGTGCGGCTAACGGCAGTATTCGCGTTTTGATTAACGGCGGCAATTCGATTCCGTTTAACACGAATTACCAATATTCAATTCTCGGCGGCGCAGTGCGGCAAAATTCAAATTTTTTCCCCGATTTACTGCCGCAAACTTATATTCCGCGAGTTCACGACACCGACACGAATACCGATTACGAAGGTCAGTCCGTAACCTTGACTGGACCTGCGCCGTTTGCACTCAGTCCGAGCGCGTTCGCCAACGCACAGCAAAACGTCGCGTATTCGCAAACTTTCACCCTAAGCGGCAACACCGCACCTTATACATTCAGAGCGGAGGGCAATGACATCAATAATAACTACGATTTGCCTGCCGGTTTGACGGCGACCGTTGCGCCCAACCAAATCACGATTAGCGGCACGCCGACCACGAGCGGAACTTTCCCGATTCGCATTCTCTACACCGACCGCAACGGTTGTCTAGGTAGCACGACAAGAAATCTGTCCGTCGTCGCGGCGGGCAACGTCTCCGTCGGCGGGCGCGTAACCAACGGCGGACAGGGATTGCCGAACGCAACCGTTATCTTAAGCGGCGGCGCGAATCAAACGACGATGACCGACCCTTCGGGCAATTATTTGTTCACCAATCTGCCGCAAAATCAGAATTATACGGCGACCGTCTCTTTGAGTGGCTACAGTTTCGCCCAACCGACTCTGACCTTGAATGATGTCGGTGCAAATGTCGGCAATGCCGATTTCCCGACTTCCTTCACACATTACGAAGGCGACATCGCGCCGCGAATCACAGGCGACGGAAGCGTTGATGTCCGTGATTTCGTAATGCTTAACCGCATTATCAATAATGAGGAAACACAACCCGCAAGCGGCGGCGAATGGCAGAGAGCATCAATCGCGCCGCGCTCGACGCTCGGCTCAAATATTCTGCAAAGCGCAGATGTAACACAGATGCTTCGCTACATTATCAGAACCAATCCGCTGACTTTGGTCGGCGGTCCGACGGCTTCGTCAGCCCCCGTTTCGCAAAATAAAATCACGCTTTCTTCCAATATTTCGACGGAAAGTGCGTCTAAAACCGAATTGCCCAACAATCTCACAGTAGCGACCGTCTCCGCACCTGTCATTAATTATACAAGCGGCACGGTTCAAGTTCCGATTAGTCTAACCTCCGACGGCACGGCAACGGCGGCACAGT
Organism: uncultured Acidobacteriota bacterium; assembly: GCA_937863115.1. Taxonomy (GTDB): domain Bacteria; phylum Acidobacteriota; class Blastocatellia; order Pyrinomonadales; family Pyrinomonadaceae; genus CALMEH01. The sequence continues at coordinate 3,215 of CALMEH010000861.1, read as the reverse complement.
TCACCATCAATTACGACAACACTAAACTCTTTCTCAACAGTGTCAGCAACGGCGACGCGAACAATCTGTATTCCTTCAATTCCACTGTTTCCGGCAAGGTCAGCGTTGTCGCGTTTCGCAACGGACTCGGCAATTTTCCAACAGGCACGACCGCGCTTTTGCGATTAAATTTCAGCGTCATTCAAGGTGCGACCGGACACGCCATAATTGACTTTACCGACGCGCCGACACAGCGTTTGGCGACCGACGCAAACGCCAACCCGATTGCACTCGACAGTTCGCAAGGTAGAGTTATCATCACCGGACCGACTGCCGCCAGAGTTTCGGTCGGCGGCAGAGTTCTTTCACCAACGGGAATCGCCGTCAATCGCGCCCGCATTCTCGTTACGATGCCGAGCGGCGAAGTCCGCCTGGCAATAACCAATGCTTTCGGCTATTACCGATTTGATGAAATCGAAGTCGGCGAAACCTACGTTTTCACGGTTGAACACAAGCAATATACATTCAATCCGCAGGTTTTGAACATCACGGATGCGGTCGAAAACCTCGATTTTACGGCTTTGGGCGAGATGTAGAAAATATGGTCGGCAAAAAAAACGAGCGTGTTTGTCAAAACCAAATACGCTCGTTTTTTGTAAAAAAATGAATTGCTCTCGGCAGGAATTGAACCTGCGACCTAACGCTTAGGAGGCGTTCGCTCTATCCAACTGAGCTACGAGAGCGTGTCAATTTTTGATTTTAGATTTGCAATTTGCTAATTGTCTAATAATTACGAATCGTAATTTAAAAGCGATTTGACATTATAGCCGTCAAATTTGGCGCGTCCGCCTAAGAAATCGAGTTCGACAACAAACGATAATCCGACGATTTCGCCGCCTAAACCTTCGACTAAATCAACAACTGCTTTCGCCGTGCCGCCGGTTGCCAGCAAATCATCTACAATCAATACTTTATGACCTTCGCCAACTGCGTCTTTGTGCATTTCGAGTGTGTCTTGTCCGTATTCCAAATCATAGCTTACCGAAACTTTTTCGGCAGGCAATTTTTTCGGTTTGCGAACCGGCACAAATCCCGCGCCGAGTTTTAAGGCAAGCGGCACAGCGAAAATAAATCCGCGCGATTCAACGCCGATAACCGTGTCAATTTTCTCGTCTGCAAATTGTTCAGCCAACGCATCAATCGTCTGTTTCAATCCGTCCGCATCTTTCAAAAGTGTCGTAATATCGTAAAAATTTATGCCTTCTTTCGGAAAATCCGGCACTTCGCGTATAAGTTTTTTTAAATGTTCCATTGTTTTAAGGGATGAGGGATGAGGGACAAAGGATGAGTAAGAAATTCTCTCATCCCTTGTCCCTTTTCCCTCAAAACTATCTTTCAATTCTAAATGATGAATATAAACCGCTTGGTTCTAAAACTATTTCTTCAATCTCTGTTACTTTCGAGTAAATTGGACCGGCGGTTAAATCGTTTTTGAAATCTTCGACCGCGCTTGCATCGCCTTCGGCTAATGATTCGACTCTTCCATCCGGCAAATTTCGCACATAACCCAAAACCTGATGCCGCGCCGCCGCACGTTGCGCGAAAAATCGAAACCCGACACCTTGCACCATTCCGCGGATTGTAAATTTTCTTGCTACCATCATAAAAGTTCAAAGTTCAAAGTTCAAAGTTCAAAGTTAGCCGAAAGAATTAAACTTTGAACCTTGAACCTTGAACTCAACCGATAGCATCAAGACATTCCATCAAATTCCGCTTTCGGCAAGTGTAAATAGGCATTCCGCGCAGAGTAAATTTGCTGGCTGACGTTTCGCGCAACTCTTCCGCCAAAGCAAGAAAGTCTTTCGGCTCGTCAGTTTCAAAACTGACGATGAATTCTTGCTCGCTAAAGCCGAAAGCGTGTGTCAGATGAATTTTGATATTTTCAAACTTTTTGCCGACCATAAAATTTTCTTCAACCAACGAATTGCGTTCTTCGTCCGATTTTCCATACCAATCCGAATGTTTCGCGCACGGATAAAGAAAATGATATTTCCGCGTTCCGGCTTTGATGTGATAACGGTCTTCCGCCGATTCGTGCGAATCATCGGAAATAAACATCATTTTTTTCGTAATCGCCAGATAATTATTGACCGTTTCGAGATAACTTCCTAGGTTTGTTCTATATAATTTCGCGGTCATCTCTTGAATCGCGTCCAAAGAATCCCCAACGCGCCAAAACATCAAATCCGCCTTTGAATCAAATCCGACAAGCGAATAGCTGAACAGCAAAAGATTTTCGTTAAATGTATTGAAAACGCTCTGAAATTCCGATTTGAAAATGCGTTTCGATTCCGTGTCGAGCTTGCGCCAATCAGGATTGACGCGGAAAAATATAAAATTTACAAATTGCTTTTCGACAACGGGAAGCATTTGAGGCGATTTGTTGTCCGAAACCAATCGCAGAGGTGTCGGTTCAGGTTCTTTTTTGACGAAATCGGTTAATTCCATTTTTTAGTTCCGGCGCAAAGGAGAAAAGGATTTTCGTAAAATATTTTGCCAAGTTTTCGGGCAGATGTCCAAAGCCGCTTTGATGATTTACAAATTCAACGGTTTAATGCCAAAATAACTCTATGAATCGCGCCTTTATTTTGATTCTTTTTTTAAGTTTCGCCGCTTGCGCCCAACAGCGTCCGCTGCTGACGGATGATGTTGACACGACTCCGCCGGGCGCGATTGAAATTTCGGCGGGCGCGGATTTTTTTCAAAACGAGAAGTTTCCGCTTTCGGGCATCAAAGGCGATTTAACGCGCGTCGGCGATATTCGAATCAAATCCGGTTTTGCGCCGAATGTCGAAATCCAAGTCGAAGGCGTTTTGCAAAATTTCGTTGCCATAAATTCGCAAACGCCGTCTTACATTCCGCTTCAAGTTACCGGAAATTCGACCAATGATTTCAGCGATTTTATATTTTCGACAAAAATTCGCCTCAGAAACGAAACAAAAAATTTGCCCGCAATCGGTTTCAAATTCGGTTTTCAGATGCCGAATTCAAACCAAGCCCGCGGCATCGGCACAAATCAAATCAATGTTTTCAGCAAAATCATCGTGCAAAAAAGATTCGGCAGTAAAAACAAAAATAATGTTTCTCGCTTAAACACTTACGGCAATCTCGGCTTAGGAATTATGACCGCGCCGCTCGCGCAATTTACGCAAAACGACGTTCTTCTCTATGGTTTG
>CALMEH010000860.1 GCA_937863115.1 uncultured Acidobacteriota bacterium | reverse complement strand
GCGATGAAGCAATTCCAAGAAGTTCCGCGAATGCTCAAAGCCTTTGAATATTGGTTCGGAAAATATCCTTTTTATGAAGACGGCTTCAAACTCGTTACCGTTTCATACGCCGGAATGGAACATCAGAGTTCGGTAACATACGGAAATTGGTTTCGCAACGGCTATCGCGGGCGCGACGTAAGTTTTACCGGAATTGGCTATAAATTCGACTTTATCATCGTTCACGAAGCCGGACACGAATGGTTCGGCAACAATATTTCGATGAAAGATGCCGCCGATATGTGGATTCACGAAGGCTTTACGAATTATTCGGAAAACCTTTTTGTGGAGTATCATTTCGGCAAAAAAGAAAGTGAAGATTATGTGATTGGCAGTCGCAAAAACATCCGCAACGAAAGCACGATTATCGGCACATACAACTCAAACCGAGAAGGTTCGGGCGATATGTATTACAAAGGCGGAAACTTGCTCCACACAATCCGCCACATCATTAATAACGACGAAAAATGGCGTAGCATTTTACGCGGTTTGAATAAAGATTTTTGGCATCAAACCGTTACGACACAGCAAATTGAAAATTACATTTCAATCAAATCGGGAATTGAACTCGGCAAAGTTTTCGACCAATATTTGCGAACCACGAAAATCCCACAACTTCAATACAAAATCGAAGGAAAAACTGTTTCTTACAAATGGTCAAACGTCGTTTCGGGTTTTGCAATGCCGATTCGCGTCAATGTAAATGGTAAAGAAATTGCGATTAAACCGACTGAAAACGCGCAAACTGTAACGGCTGACAACGAAATAAAAATTTTTGAAGTTGACCGCAATTTTTATGTGAATTCCGAAAAAGTTAATTAATCACAGTTCGGGGCAAGTTTGAATCGCGGACGGTTCGACTGTTGGTATTTGAAAAATGCCAAATAGGTTTAACAAGCGATGTTGCGGATGTGGCATCGGCAAATAAAACTAAAAAAGAGAACGCTTGAATTTGAGTATTCTCTTTTTTAGTTTTATTTGAAATTATCGGCACGTTTACGTTTTTTTTTCGTTTTCAAACCGATTGATTAATTACAATTTACTGCTCACAAACTCTGTATGCAGCATTGAAACCGGAAGTGCTTCCCGGAAATGTTGCAATTCCTTCAAAGCAAGTCGAACTAACCGCGAAACCGTTAAATTCGGCTTCGACATTACCGCCGTCAGCGATAGTAAAATGAAGTGTTCTATTAGTTGGTGCAGCAAGTTGGTCCCATATTCCGGTATAAGTGTTGGCAATCGGAATCGAGATAGTATGATCTTGATTTAATTCCATCACAAAACTTTGCTGTGAACTCGGATAAAGTTCGCATTCATAAAATGATGTCAAACCTGTTCCCGAACAGCTTGTTACCAAAACGGTTGCCGAAGAAATCGGATTGTTTCGGTATCTCAGAATCGGGGTTATCGAAGCCCAATTATTATTGGGGTTCAGTTCGCCTGAAGTATTAGTTGATGCTGTTGAAATAAGCGTCGGCGCAGTCGTGGCAACTTGAAATTCAAAGTTGAAACTAATAAATCTTGTGTCGCCCGGAATAACTGTTCCGAGATTGCATTCGAGTTTGTTTGAAACAACCTGACAACCCGATTGAATTCCCGTCAACTTTCCCAAAATATGTTGTTGCGGACTCGTATTTGTCAGCGGAAATTCGATAACTAATTTGACGTTATCAGCGTTCGAGTTGCCAATATTTCCGACGCGAGTCGTATATTGATACGGCGATTCGACAAACGGTTGATTTTGACCCTGCCAAGCCTGAACACGCAAATTCGGCGCGGCTTGAACTGTTACAGCACTTGCGGCAAACGCCGCAAAGACGAATAGAAACGATAAAACACTAACGGTTTTTAAGAAATTTATTTTCATTTTTTTCTCTCCAGATTTTTGTTATTACAAGCTCACGCGTGTCCTGTTGGTTAGAGAACGAAGGCTGAAAAAAAAACTTGCAACCTTTTTGAAAAAAAATGTAACAAGCTGAAAAATATGAGGTTTATTGAGGCTGTTATACTTAAAAAGTTTTGAAATACAGTTTGAGTTTGACTGCAAACCGCCGAATTTATACACTTATACTTTCAAACGTGGTGAGTTACAGCAACTTGCGACCACGCTAAATAAACCGCTAAACAGCTACGAGTTTTCAAAATTTGATTTTACAAAAACTCTGCGCTTGTTCGGCGTGGAGTTTTTTGATTTTGAAGAAATACATTAAATATCGCGTAGCGACAAATGAATTTAGCCGTGTCTTTTAAGGCACGGTAAAAATGAAAAAACGGATTTGTCGCGTCAGCGACAACTGAATTATGGCGAACACATATTCATCAATTTTTTATCACATTGTTTTCAGCACGAAAAAACGTGAAAATTGGATTGACGTTGAAATCGAAAATCGTGTTTGGGCATACATTGGCGGAATTGCCCGCAAACATAATTGCACGGCGATTCAAGTTGGTGGCATCGAAGACCATATTCACGCTTTAATTTTATCGCCGCCGAAATATGCGCCGAGTCAAATTGCTCAGTTTTTGAAAGGCGATTCTTCAAAATGGATTCACGAAGAATTTCCAAAGATGGCAAAATTTGGTTGGCAAGATGGTTACGGAGCATTTTCAACGAGCAAAAGGCTTGTGCCAAATGTGGTTGAATATATCAAGAATCAGCGAGAACATCACAAGGGCAAGACCTTTGAAGAAGAGTATCTTGAATTGTTGCAGTTACACGAGATAGATATTGTTGACGAAAAATATTTGTTTGGATAAATTCAGTTGTCGCTGACGCGACAGGAATTCGTTTTTATGCTGTCCGTGCCTTAAAAGACACGGCTAAATTCAATTATCGCTACGCGATATTTAAGGATTTGATTCGTTTTATGAGCAATAATTTTTTAGATTTACTTAAAGAAAAAATCGTCGTGTTCGACGGCGCGATGGGGACTTTTCTGCAATCGCAGAATTTGAGTCTGGATGATTGGGGCGGAGCAAATTTTGAGAATTGTTCGGAAAATCTGCTTTATACCAAGCCGGAAACGATTGAAAAAGCGCACGTTGGATTTTTGGAAGTCGGGTGCGACGTTATCGAAACAAATAGTTTTGGCGGCGGCGAAGTCGTGTTGGCAGAGTTCGGCATTGTCGAAAAAACTTACGACGTGAATCTCAAAGCGGCGCAGATTGCGAAACGTCTGGCGAACGATTATTCGACCGTAAATCAGCCTCGTTTTGTTGCCGGTTCGATTGGACCGGGAACGAAATTGCCGCCGCTTGGACATATTACTTACGGCAATTTGAAAAAATCTTACGAACAGCAAGTTCGCGGATTGTTTGACGGCGGCGTTGATTTGTTTGTCGTCGAAACTTGTCAGGATTTACTGCAAACGAAAGCGGCACTCGCGGCGATTTTTGAATTTTACGCGGAAAAGCGTGTGAAATTGCCCGTAATTGCACAAGTTACGATTGAAACTTTCGGCACAATGCTCAACGGGACGGAAATCGCGGCGGCTTTGACCGCGCTCGAACCGTTTCCGATTGATGTTATCGGAATGAACTGCGGCACGGGACCGAAACAGATGGCTGATTCGCTGAAATATCTGTGCGAAAACGCGCCGATGCCGGTTTCGGTTTTGCCGAACGCGGGTTTGCCCGAAGTCAAAGACGGCAAACAGCATTACGACGAAACGCCGGAAAGTTTTGCGGCACAAGTCGAACATTTTGCAAAGGATTTTGGCGCAAATATCGTCGGCGGTTGTTGCGGAACTTCGTTTGAGCATCTGAAATTGGTTGTCGAAATGATGGAAAAAATCTCGCCGAAAGAG
>CALMEH010000859.1 GCA_937863115.1 uncultured Acidobacteriota bacterium | reverse complement strand
CGAACGAAGGTTTCCACCGCTTATAAAACCTGTGTCTCCAACATCGCAGGGCAGTGAATTCCAATCAACAAAGTCTATGTAATCGCCGTGAATCCAACCTTCGTCGCCCGATTCCGTCTTAATTTTGAACCAAGCACTTTTCGCTCCTTTTCGATCAATAACCCGAACTTTGGTGTCTAACTCGACATACACGGTAACATCTTCAAAATCTTCCGGCTGATCCCGCAAAGCCGCGCCCGTTAACACAATCGTTGAGTTTCCTCTGAAAGATTTAGGCTTTTTAGATGGCGAATTATTTACCGAATTCGCGTTTATATTGACACTTGGAGTCGGAGTTGCCGTATTTACTTTTTGAGTCAGAGAATTTGAATTATTTGAAACATTTTTATTAGGAAATCTGTTGTTTATTTCGTTTATTGCGAAAATAATTACGAAGCCGACGATACCTATCAATATGACAAAACATCCGATAAGGGAAGAAGCAGATTTTTTCTGTATTTTTTGATTATCTTTTGAAAGTCCGGCTTGAGATTCTTCCGGTTTATTTTCAACATTCTTCGGAAAAATATTTTCAACGGCAAAATCATTTTTACTTCTTACTAAAGTTATTTCTTCTTCGTCCGCAATCGGCTGAACATTTGGCGTTGCTTTTACTTCAAAAAAGTTAGGTGAAACTAAAACAGCGGTGCTTTCATCTGATAATTTTACATCTTTTACCACCGGAGGTTCTGAATTTACGATAACAGGAAGATTTGTCGAATGAAACCGAGTATGACAAAATTCGCAGGTTTCTCTGGAAGTGTAAAATTCCGTTTTTATGACTTCGCATTTGTGTAAATACAGCGATTCATCTTCGGATTCGATTCCGCAAGCCGGACAATTCGGTAAAACTTTGCCTTTGCCCGAAATTTTATATTGTTTCTCATTAACTTTCTTTTTTACATCGCTGGTCAGAGTTTGGCAATTATGGCAAAAATATCGTTTGCTCGTAATTCTTTCACAATTTGAACATTTGACAGATTTTTCCTGTCCTGTGATTGAAAAAGGAATAAATCTTTGGCAACCGCAACAATATTCCAAATAATCTATCGAAGGCGGAAATTCCGAAGCCAGATAATGTTTTCCGGTTTGACAATAAATCTCCGCCGTTGCTTCAATCTCAAAGCCTTTCTCATGTTCGGGGCAGTAAAACCTGATTTTGCGTATTTTATTATCTTCCATTTTTCAACTCAATTCTCGATTTTAATGACACCCTTATAAACTAATTGCCAACCGTTGATTTTCTGATTCCACTTTATTTCCGCCGGTTCTTCGATTTTTAATTTTCCGTTTAACGCACTCGTATTTGATTGCTGTAAAGTATAAAAATCACTTAAATGTATCGCCTCTGAACCGGATTGAATTCTGGTTGCGGCGGGAACAGCATAAACTATTGTGCCTCCTTTATGATTAATTGGAATGCCATAATAAGTTGGGGTTTCAGACCCCGAAGTTATCGGTTTTAACGTTGCCGGATAAGTATGTTTAGTCAATTTCGGTTTAATGGCAAACCTATTATGAACATCGGAAACAAAACCTTGCAATGAAGAATATTCCGATACCTGAACCGGTTTTGAAGAAATTTCATTCTCGTAATCACTTAATCTAAAACCCGGCAAAGAATTATTCGCTACCACATCGAGCTTGTTGTCCAGGTTTTTGAGTTGCTTCGCAATAACATTTATCTCATTTAGTTTTCCGGCATTCAATTCTTTAAGTTTCGGTTCAAATTGTTTTAAGTAATTAATAATTCCATTATCTTGATGGTGTAATTTTTTGACTTCTTCGGTTAATTTGGAAATGGCATCTTTAATCGAATCGTCAACGCTCGGAGATTTATAATTAGACAAATTTTCTTCTAATTTTCTTATTTTGGCTTCATATGTTTGGAACACATTAATTAAGCAAAAACTACATCTCAATCTCGAAGTATGAAAAGCCGTTTTTAATGTTCCGCAATCATGGAAATGAAAACTATCGGGTTTTGAATTCATTTTACAAGCCGGGCAATGCGGCGCAACATCGCCATTACCTAAAATCTTGTATTGTTTATCGTCCAATTTTTTAACGACATCATACGTCAAAGTTTGGCAATTATGACAAAAATAACGGCTGATTATTTCATTTTCACAACTCGGACATTTTTTTTCTTTATCGTTACCCGTAATTGAAAAAGGAATAAATCGCCGGCAACCACAACAATATTCCAGATATTCTTTGAAAGGCGGAAATTCTGAAGTCAAAGGATGGCTTCCGGTTTGACAATAAATTTCCGCCGTTGCCTCAATCGTAAGTCCCTTTTTATGATCGGGGCAAAAAAATCTATTCGACTCTTTTTTCGCGTTATCCATTTGAGATTTTAAGATACAATTTTGATTTCACCTTTAATGACCAATTCCCACCCCTTGATGTCTTCATTCCATTTAATTTCTGCTGGTTCTTTTATATTCAATTTTCCGTTCAGATCGCCGGTATTTGATTCGTGAAGTGTATAAAACTCATTTAAGTGTGTAGCCTCTCCACTTGAATTAATCCTAGTTGCTTTTGGAATAGCATAAGTTCTCATCCCTCCGTTTTTTTCAATTGTAATACTGAAAAAAGTAACAGTTTCGGAACTTGAAGATATAGGTTTTAATGTTTTCGGATAAGGATGTTTAGTTAGTTCCGGTTTAACGGCAAATCTATTTTGAATATCGGAAACAAGACCTTTCAAAGCCTCATATTCCGACTCAATATTTGAAGATTGCTGTTCGTTTGATTGAGTATAAGAATTATCTATCGGAATTGTAATTATGTTATTCCGATTTTGTTCTTCTTCTCTTTTTCGCGCTTCTTCTAAATTTTGCCTCTTTATTTCGTCCATTTGTTCTTTAACTGTTAAGTTAGACGAACTGATGATTTCAGAAAGATTTATTATTTTGTTTTGAATCTTATCTTTTCCCTCAGTAATTTGTTTTTGAAGGCTATCTTTTGCTTCCGAAACTATGTTAGCAAGTGTTTTTTTATTGTCGGGCAATCCTATAAGTCCTTCAACCTCTTCTAGCTTTTTAGTAAGTTTTGTCTGATTCCAAATTTGATAACCAATCAAACTGCCAATCAAAATAAATAAAAATAACAAAAGCCATTTTAGGATAGCTACATTATTATTGATTTCATTAAGGCTATCCTTTGAAACTCCATCAAGTTGAGTTTTTAATGCTTTTACTTCCTCAGTTAATTTAGTTAAATCCGAGTTTGATGATGTATGCAAAATTTCCGTTTCTGGATTTTTTTGTTCAGGTTTGTTGATAGTCGTTATTAACGGATTACAGGTATTTTTCAGAAGTTCTTCATTACCACTTGGTTTAATTGCATCAAGACATTTGTTTTTAAAGTCTGGAAACAAATCCTGTTCTTTGTTCGTTGCCTCCAGAATTTTCTTTATATCATTGAAAGTTTTGCAGGCTACTGTGTTTTTAGTTGAACAAGTATTGTCATTAATTCTGTCATTAACAATGCTAAGTTTATCAGTGATATATCTGTCCTTTGTTTGCAAAACTTCTGTCGGCACTGGAGTAGGAGTTATTGAATTAGCTTGTTGTGTCGCATTCGTATTCGCATTTGAGTTACTTCCGCCAATTCCAGTAACCGATTTGATAAATGATAGAGTGCCTAACCCCAAACCAACTAAAACCACCACACAAAATATAACTATAATTATAACTTTCACATTGGATTTTTCTTGCATTTCCTACACCTCACATTCTGTTGTTTATGTCCGCCAAATTATCCAAATAATCATACGACTGCATTCCATACAAAATTTCGGATAAAAATTGATTGATGGGAGCATCGGTTAATCTTTCGTTATTAACCTGCATCTCGCGAATTTTTTCGATTAATTTGCCATTCATCTTCGTCCATTCGTTCGGATCCATATTGTCAACCCTGAGATTGCTTTCGTTGCCGATAGCCGTAAAAATTGAAAGAATGCCATCTAAAGGAGCATTCGGTTCGCTGCCTTCCAATAATTCGGCTTTTTCGATGGCTTCAAATATGGCATTTCGACCTTCTTTGTCCTTTAGTTTATCGCGCAGAGTTTGGACGTTCCACCTTTCACTCCAGTCAATATTCGCTTCTTCAAATTCATTGATTTGCAATTTCTTAACATTGATTCCGGTAAGCGGAGAAGTGATTCCGAGATTCAGTTCCTGATTCGCGGCGTTTAGTGCGCCTAATGCAACTTTTGTTTTGCCTTCACTGAAATTTCGGTAATTCAGCAAATCAATATCGGTAATTTTCATTTTTTCGATAAATGTATATTCTTCATCGGAAAGAATGGTTTTATATTTTTCTTTGAGCAACATTAAAAGCTGATTTAACTGTGTTTTTAATATTTCGCTTGATCTTCGCCAACCTGCAAAAAGCAACAAACCCCAGCCGTTACCGCCGAGTATAAATCTGATTCCTCTGTCAGGGTTTATTTTTTGATTTACAATCAACGCTGCTAATTGGATTAATGAATATGTAAAAATATGTTTGAAGAACAACTTTGAGCGATAGGTTTGATAGGATTTATCTAAAACCCGATTTGACGGAGATTTATCCTCCGGCAGAATTTTGTTTTCCGCCATCTTAAATTCTGCATCATTGACTCTCGATGAAATCAGATAAGAATACGCCAAACGCAGACTATTTTTGAATTCTCCGTGAAACATATCCATATTCAATTCTGCGTCGTCACCGTTCAATAACTCTCCCAAATGTCTTCGGACGAGCGCGGCACCGGCGGGGTTTTCGGTAAAATTCTTTTCCGTAAATTCCAAAAAAGTGTTTCCAGCAACTCTAAGACTGTCTAAAATCTCGTAATTTCCCGCGTGTCGAATTGCGAAGTCCGATGTTCCGCCGCCAATATCAATGAAAACTTCCAGTAATCCTTGCTGACCTTCCTGATCGATAGATTTGGCAATCGCGGTGCTTTCGTCTATTTCGCTAAATTGAGTATTTTTTTCTCTAAGCGATTTGTCGAAGCAATACTCACGAATCCAATTTGCTGCTCCGACACTGCTTTGTTGATATTCATCTTTCTTTTGCTTTCCGAACGCTAACGGATAAGTAAAAACATATTCGTTGATAAAAGAATTTTTCAGAAAAAACAATTCTGCGTGTGCATAAAACAAAATCAGGCGTAAAAATAGCGAACGCCAAGGTCCGTCGTCGGATTTTCCCCACTTCAAATTAAGATGAATATTATAAATTTCCTCCCAACCGACTCTGGCAACGTCTGCGGCAATTCCTTTGTGCAAACTGGGAATATCAACTTGAAAAATATTTTCGATTTTTAATTGATTATCAAGTGTTTTGCCCAGATTTTTATATTTTTTTAACGAATATAACGCGGTCGAGAAATACCCTTTTTCTCCGCCCCACTGCTTGGGAATGAAGCCGGGAGTTTCGATGGTCGAAGGTTCGCCCCAAAGAAATAACGGAGACATACTAAATCGCAAGGTTTCTTCTTTTTTACCGTTGATTCTGTATGCCAAACAAGTATTACTGGTGCCGAAATCAACCGCCAGTTTAGCCGACGACATTGATTCGCCGCTGACTTCTCGAATTTCGCCGTTTTTCAAGAAAAGAATACCGTTTTCCCGATTGTTTTTATCAATGTAGAGCAAAGCTCTGGGACGATTCGGAAGTAATCCGGTATCACTGCAAATACTGCCATATTCATCATCTTTGATTTGCTGATAAATCCCCGAATTACCTTGTTCGTCAACGAGATGCCAGCCTCCCGAATCCTTAATCGAGCTGCCATGAACGGCATATGTTTTCCAAAGCGGGGAAACTTGCGGCGGATAAATAGCCGCCGTTGTTTTCGTAATTTTCTTATCCAATTCCGGCATCGCCTCGAAATCTATACTTTTACCGCAAACCGGAACTTTCCAATGAACCGAACCGTCTGCCAGCGGCTTGGCTTCTATTCTGTTTATATTTTCTTCATCAAAAATTTCAGGGAATTCTTTCAGAAAATTATTATTCAAAGGTAACAAACAAAAGGCTTTGTTATCATCACGGTCAAACGAATTGACGGCAACCTGATTGAAAGACATCACTTTTCCGACAAAGGTATCACCGGTAATAAAACTCCAGGAAGGCGGCGTATCTAAAAAGAAATCTTTTAATAGCTTTATTTCATCATTTTCGGAAATCTTGCAATTTATGGTTTCTCCGGCAAAAGTTACTGATATTTCGTTATTGGCAGATGATTCCCTGTAGGCAATCGGAGTCGGAAGCCCGTTTCCTAAATTTAAGTTCATCCATGTTGATTTGACGGGAAAATCCGTAAGCAAATAATAAATTGTCCGATTCGTTTCAGGATCGAATTTTTTCAAAGGATACACGCTCAATAAATCAGACGGATCGCCTGTTATTTTAGCAAGTGTTTCCCATTTATCAGGATTGGAGTCTAACTTTTTTATTTTATCCTTGTCTTTATACTCTCCGAATTTATCCTTACAAAAGTTGTCCAGATTTTCCAGTAAAGCATTTCCTTCTACCGTTTTGCTGACGCACAACAGATGCTTATGTAATTCTTCTCTTGCAAGAGCATTATTTTTTAGGTGAATGTCAAAAAACTTTTCCCAACTTAATTTTTGACCCGACAAATAATTTTTTATTCCTTCGGATTTAAGCCACAATTTTCTCTCGCGTGAAGGAAAGAAAAAAATCATCGGATAGTATGCTCCGATTGTAACTTTGTCAAATTTTATCAATTTTACTTCCTTGATCGTATCTTTTTCGCCAATCTTATCTTCCGGTTGGTTTGAAGCAGATTTCGTCGCTCTGCTTTTGTGCGGATAAGTTATGCTTAGAGATTTCCATAAATCCCAATCATATTCATTTCCGTTCTCTAAAATCTCTTTATCATAAGTTTCCAAATGCACTACCCCGAAATAATGAAGCGAAAGTAAAACAATCCACTCTTCAATAATAACTGCGTCTTTCTGTTCCAAACCTCGATGGAAAGTATGTGCCGTTGCCCAAACAGTAGGAAAAGCCTCAAAAAAAGCTGAGTTATAAGCCGGGGTTTCAATATTGGTAGTCGGTATTTTTTTGAACCCTCTTCTTGCCGGGGCTTCAATGTGTCCGCCGGCAATTCCGGTATTTAAGTAATATTTTTTAGACATATTTTTTCTCCTTTAATAACCCTAATCCACTCGATCCTTACATTTTTGAAATACTTCATTCCAAACGAACCTCAAATATTCACCCGGAGTAAAATCTCCGCCGGGACACCATTGACTAAAATCAAATGAAGTGAATTTTACCTTAGATTGTCCAAGTATATTTGGTCCTTTATCTTCTCCCCAAAATGTTTTCTTTTCCAAGCGACTTTTAATATTTTCAACAGACTGTGCGTTTGGTGAAAAATAATTCGTAATGTTACTGCTTACTTCAGGATGCCAGCCCGAAGGTTGCGACTCGGTATGCGGTATGAAAAGACTTTCAACAGCCCAACTTATATTTCTGAAAGCTCTTTTATAATAATCTAAATCGGTATTGATTTGAGCATCGGTTTTTCCGTCATACTTTTTACAAAACGGCATTGTTCCTTTTGCTTCTCTCATTTTTTCCCAAGGAATATGATGTAAAACCAAATGATTCAGCAATGAAGTAGCCAAAAGCACTTTTTCCGGATCAATTGGTTTGACTTTGTTTACATCATAAATCGGTAAATCATACAGATACATATTGTCAGATTCGACTTCGCGGTCTGAACTGGCAAGAACATACGATTCATTATCACCTGTTTTGTTGTCGGCGAAAAAATTCAATGCCGAAATCGCCGCGACCACTTCGGCAGAATTTAACGGATTTCTTTGAGAAGCTCCCCCGTTACTCCAATTTACCAATTTGTTAGGTGCCGATTTACCGACCAGATAAAGTTCGTCAAAAGGCTTATCCGCTGCTTCGAGCTGATTATAATAATCTAAGCCGTGTCTGGCTCTCAATATCATTCCTTCCGTATCTGCATAAAAACCTTCAAGAATTTGCTTTGCTAAACTTTCTTTTTGTTCAGGAGTCAAATTTGCAAATGCTGGATGATTAGCTTTTGCTTTAATAAGTTCTTTGATTTTTACATCATCAATTTCCTCACTTTCATCGAGTTTTTCAGCCGGAGGATCGGGCGGGATAAAATAAGGTGCCAGAAAACAACCGCCGATTGTCCAATCATTACCGCCACCATCTTCGTTTTTTATTTCCTTTAAAAATTGTGCAATCACCGAAACTCCGCAAGCTCCCGTCCCGCCGTGCAAACTTCCGCAGAGAAAAAATCTGGTTTTTGTATTCTTATAAGAATTTAGTTTTGCTTTTTCTCCCGCAATAGAAGCATCTTGAATTAAAGACTGGGCAAAAATTGCCATAATTGCCGAACCGATAAAAGGTCTTTGATAAAAGCCGCGATCAATCGGAACGTTAAGTTCTTTATTTGAATAGAGAAGATTAAGAAAATCAATCGAAGATCTATTGTGTCCGTAATTTGAATCCAAAATACCTTTTAAGGTCTTTGTTTTATTATCCAAAGGATTATTGCCTTTCCATTCCGGCAGGTCTAACGGATCAAGGTGAATAGCTTCCGATAAAATATCCATTCCCCATCGGCTCATAGCCATTTTACGCGCAAAATCTCCATCGCTTAGACATCCCTGTAATACTCTGTAATTGTCCAATGCCAACTTTAAATCTTCGGCTGCACCAGAATTACGGTCAGGATCAACTCGCCAAATTGTCAAACTGTCCCCGGCACTTGTAACAATGCCGTTATCATCTGTTTTGGTAGGAAACCCTGCGGTTATTAACTTTACCAAAGCTTCGGCAACTTTGGTGCCGCTGCCTCCGATTGCAATAAAAACATTTTTCATTTATTTACTCCTAAGATTTACCTTAATTAATTTTTAGTTAGCGTTAAGAAAGTTTAGTGAATCAACTTGACTCATTTTCATTTTTGTCTTCAACATTTTCTTCAGTTACCTCTTGATCTGTATTATCTGCAACATTTGATTGTTCCGCATTTTTTTCCTTACTTGAGTCAAAAACTTCGATTGAAGCGATTTTATTTTCCTGTAATGAAATCAATGTGTTAAAAAATCCGACCAAAAAGAAGATTTGAAACAAACTTATAAGTGAAATTAAAAATCGCGCCGTCGGTGTTACCGATTTGACATCCCCGGCAGCATTAGTTGTTATAGCTCCTATAGATAAATATAAATAGTCTAAAGCTGTTGTTTCCCTCGACTCAACAAAAGTTTCTTCTACTTCGACAGATTGTGAAGCAGATTCTTGTCGTGGAGTTAAAGTTGGAGTCGGCTTAATTTTACTGTTAAGTGTGTTATTAATTTCACTAACTTTATTATTAATTTTATCAATATCATTATTAACCTTAAGGACATCCTTACCTATTTTTTTGATTTCAGTTAAGTGATCATCACTTTCTTCTTTTATAAAAACTGCAACGGCACGAGATGAAACAGGTTCATCTTTAATGTCATCAATTTTAGGTTGACTATTTGCACTTCTTTGACAACCATTGGCAAAATCTTCATTTGAATGAGGAAACAAAAGCCATTCAATTTGGCTCGAATCTTCAACGATTTTTAGTTTTTTACTTATTTCACTTTGCACATTTGTTATCCGCGCCAATGTCAGTTCAAAGTTAGATTTATAACTGTTACCTGTAACATTTTCATTATCTGCGTAACCATGCAAATAAATCTTATACGTCGGATTTTCCTTTGATCTGTCATCGTCTTGAGTCGGTTTTATAGCCTCCAAAACTTTACCGAGAGTATTTTTATTTTCTTGTAAAATTTTGTTGTTGTTATAATTTTCATCCTTTGAAAAATCAGATTCCAAAGTATTAATCACTTCGGTTTCGGATAAAGTTGCTTTTCCTGAACTAAAATAAAAACAAGCTAAAGGAAGTTCATCGGTAATCTGTAATTTTGCTGTATCGGAATCAATAGTTGACGGCTTTCCTTTAGGTGTTTCAATAGGCTTTGGCGAGTTTTTTATTCCGGGAACGTCTGTTTCGGAGGTTCCCTTTAATACGGGATTAGTCGGCTTTACATTAATTTTTTCAAAGTAAAATCCTCTTTCAGAACCAATGTAACCTTTGATTGTTCCGAAGTCATAAAAAGCGATTAAAAACCCGAACACGTATGTAATACTCATAAAAATGGCAAAAAAATGCAGCACACGCCAAAACGGAAAATAAATAATTCCGGACTTTAACTGTCTGGTGGCATAGAGTTTGTGGGAAAGCCCCAATATTTTTTTTAGAAATTCATTTGAACCATGTTTAGACGAATCATTTTTATTTTCAGTTTTTTGTTGAGAATTAGATTGAGTTACTATCGAGTCTGGTATTTTATCAATTTCATTTGAATCGACTTTTACTAACTCATAATTAACGCAAAATACCATCAAGCATAATAAAAATAATAGTAAAATTGTTAGCCCAAATCCGATTAGAAACCAATATCCCTCTCCGTCCCATTTGGCTCTTAAAATACTATAGAAATAATGTGGAATTGAAAATGAGGCAATTGATAAACACATTGTTCGATCAAAAAAATCGCAAAAAACACTCTCTCCTCTTTTGATGTAACGTAACAAACTTACCCAAGTCAAAAAATGAATGAATGAAGGTAGCAGAAAAAGAATCCAAACCCAAAAAAAGTCTTCTAAATTCTTTCTAACTTCCCATTCCGCAAAAATTCCGAAGAGAAAAAGTCCAACGGTAAGAATAAAATATCTTTGATGAACAGGAAAGGTTCTTTGATTTTTAACTTCATTCTGGTCTAACATATGCATTACGGAATATTCCCATCATTTGAAAATGCTTGAGATAAAAAAACTAAAGCTCGCCTCTCCAAGATTTCGGCACCAGATTTACAATCAAACTAAGGAACAAATATATTAACCACGAAAAAAGAGTTCCTTTGACCAATCCTCCTACATACGCAACTTTTAGAAAGTCGTCGTTTGAATACCATAAGAAAGTAAGAAGCAAAACAATTGGCAAAAACCCTAAGAATATGAAGCCCCAAGTTTTGCTTCTCGACCATGTTTGATCATTGTGATGTTTAGCTAAAGATTTAATGCAAAATTTAAGAATATTCATCAAAACGGTAAAAATAATCGCCACGAAAAGAGTATTGGCAAACCATGAAAATGCAGTTTCCTCCCAGCCTTTGAAGGAAGTATCCGTAACAAAAAATCTTAAAATATCTGTAAAATTCATTTTTTTTTCTCCTTTTAGTTATCAACCGTAACTATTACATCCATTGATTTTGTGCGTGTTGTCCATAAACGGTAACAGGCTGTTTTCTTCTTCTTAAAAAGTTCCGAATTTTTTTGAATAGTTTTATTACGATCATAATGCTCAAAGGCAACATCACCACGAACAAAATTAAAAAGATACCAGCCAAAACTCCAATAATTATTGGCGCAAATGCCACAATTATCGCGCTAATAAAAACAAAAACATCTTCGATAATTGAAACAATCCAGGTTGACACCGGTTCGGGAGAAAGATTTACAAAGGCTCTTCCTGTTGTCAGCGTTCCGTGCGATGCCAGTGCTGTTCCGCCACCCAGCAGAACCATAACGGTTTGAGTTGATGAGTCGAAGTTAGCCGATCCATAATAAGCTAAACCCGCCGCTGCCGGAATACGGATAAATGTATGAACTAAATCCCAAACGGTGTCAGCATATGGAATCTTGTCAACGCAAAATTCCAACCCGAACAAAAATATTGCGATACCGATAATCCACCAATTATTAATAATATCCAAACCACCCGGCAGTTTGATAAAACTAAACTTTTGAAACAATCCCAGAACTGTAACCGTCAAGTAAAGATTGATGCCAGAGGTAAATCCTGAGCCGAGAACGAGAGTAATCGTTTGAATCCATTCCATAAATTTTCTCCTATAAATTTTATTTATCGCCTACCGTAAAACAAACTTTGGCAACTGTATAATCAGTTACTGCTTTATTGTTCCAAAGTGTTGACAAAGAACTCTCTAAATTAAGAGTTTTATTGCCCTTATCCGCGGTCGTGTCAGTATCGGTTGACCAACTTTTTATCCACGAGGGCATTTCGTCGGAATCTATTTTGCCCACTAATTGATACCTTCTCCAACCTTTTCCACCGATGCCCAGTTTCCATCCGGCTTCAAAATCAAATGAAATTTCATTGCCGGTTATTATCGGGTCTTTACTCATCACTAAGTCCGGATAACGATATTTTTCATTTTCTTCCGTTGGAATTTTTTCTAATTTCCAGACTATTAAATTCTTTGATTCCGCCGGATTTTCCACATCCATTGTTTGCTCTGTCCATGGGATTTTTAATTTTATGCTGAACGATTCATTACCTTTACTTTCAGTTTTCGTATCCACAAATACATCGAATTCGGATTTATCTTTGTCAGGTTGTTTCACTTCCAGCAAATCTGATTTTTTAGTAATTTCAAATTCAGACTGAACTGCTCCGCTAATCAATTCAGGTGTCAACGGGAATTCGCGGAAAATCTCTTTTCTGTCCAGTTTATTCTCGGTAGTAATCTGATTTAACTTCTTTTTCAATAAATTTATCAATTCATTGTGCGTTTTAGGATTCGGCGAAAAAACAAACAAATAAAAAGGTTTGAATTTCTTCACATCTCTTCCGGTCGAGTAAGGGATTTTTGTTTTGTTCATTTCAGAAAAGATTGATCCGTTAAACTCACTTTTGATGCCCAAAATCGTTCCGCCCCAACCTTTCCCGATTAACTCCTTCATTTTATTTCTGACACAGTTCCAATCCGATCCCGCTGCACAACCCGTTTTCGGGTCGTCGGCTTTCGTTGATTGAATACTGTCGGTAACCAAAATATGAAGGGTTGCCGGATTTGAATTTTGATTTTCATTAACCGGAACGGAAAAGTCTTGCACAGCCGAAGCCAGATTGGTTTCGCTACCTTTGTAGATTTTTTTTTGCAGGGCGGCATTCGTAATTGCAAAATCATCAAAAGATGGCACGCTCACCGTTGAAGTAACTTCTTTTACCACGATTTTATTTTCACTGTTAAGGGATTTCGCCGAATTGCGTAACTCGATAAGACTCTTGCTGAAAATGGTTTGCATATCTTCGGATATACTTTGATCCGGAGTTTTTGAATCATTAACAAACCCGCTCATACTTTCACTAATGTCAATATAAACAACCAAATGATTAGAAGCCGGCACGATTGATTCTGAATTTGCGGGCTTTATTTCACAGCAATCTTTACAATCCGGCTTGACGAAACTGTTTCCGCAAGACATTGAAAGCGTAGCGGACATTAAAACTGAAAACACTAATGATAACCTTGATTTATTCGATAAATAGGACATAGTTTTTAATTTTCTTCTCGGGGGTAATAAAAAAAACAAATTCGCAGCACAATAGTTTTTGATTTTCACAAGCTCGCAACCAAACAAAAAGCCGTTTGCTCCGTTAAAGGAACAAACGGCTTGACTTTGTTAAACTTAAAATACACAAGCATCGTTGATTTAAATGCTTGCGCGAAAGATTGAGTTTTACGGGTTGAACCTTTAAAATTTATTAACATACTGATCGTGTTTGACAATTGATTTAATTACCTGAGAATTTTTAAAAAAAATTATTCAATTTTTTTCAGCAAAGAATTTGACGGCTAAACCAAACTACAAAATTACAGCCAAGTTTAGTTCGGATAATTTACTTTTTTACACGATGCTTTTATCAAAAATGAAATTTAAATCTTTCCCCGTTAATCATTTATGACAATTATATTAAATTTCACAAACGATAGCACAAAGTTAATTCATAGGTCAAACTTCAAACTTATCGAGTAATCCGGTAAATAAATCTTAAAATTTTGCAGATTGTGCTTTTTAAATACACGCATTATCGTTGCAAAATTTTAAGAAATCGGCTTTTCCGTTCGGAAAGTCGGTTTAGAAATATCCAAACTTTTTATAATTCGAATGAATATTCATTTAGTTTACATCGCACTTTCTAACAATTTTTATTAGCCCAGTTAATTTTTTGCTTCCTCAAAATTTTCAATTACTTTCGGGAAATACCTTTATTTTGCATTGCACATTCGTAACATTGACGGTTGGTTCGGAGAAGAAATAACTCAAACTTTTTTCTTCGCCGGCTTTAAATGTCAGTTTTTGGGAGCGTTTCCACGTGCCTTCCGAAGTGCTTAACTCTGAACTGATTTTGATAATTCCCTCTTCGCCGATGTTTTTGATTTTTAATTTCACTTCGACACCATAATCCATTTCGCCGTTCACGAATCCGGCGGTTGGCGAACATTTATAATCCGTTACCTTGCCTTTTGCTCGACTGGTCAATTCGCAACCGGTGATCACGAACACCAAAACTATAATCGCTAATAAAGAATATGTGTTTTTTAATTTCCATTCGATATTTTTCATCATTAATAATTCTCCTAAAATTTTTCAGCCTTTCGAGGTGCGATATTGCTTAATCACTTAAAAATTAAAAAGAGTTGCAAAGATGTTAATTTTTTTTTGAAATTCTTGATAACTTCCCTTTAAAAATTTCAATGCTCGAGTTAACACTTTTCAAAGCAAAAAATTGAGGGAATTGAAAATTCGTCGTTTTCGGATTACCCTAATTCACAAAAATTGGGCTACCAGTCCGAAAATTTCGCCCCAAAGGCAACATAACCCACGAAGAATTTTCAAAAAATCGGACTTCCATAGCAGAAATATGGGAAATTAACCTGCCAAGAAAGCGATTAAAAAAAGTGAATTAAGCTGCAACTAAACCTCGATGCTCAACTGAAGATTTCCTGTTCGAATTAATTCTTTGAGGAAAACTTCTATGAATGCATTTTTATTTACCAAAGTCATAAATTCGGTTGTCAACTTTTTCAAAAGTCCGAGGCTTTTTTCGACTTTTTTTTGGGGAAGTCTTTTAACGGCAGTTCCTTTGTTCGGAGCGGCGGTTTCCAACGGGTTTCAGATACAGGTCATCAGAAATTTACAAAACGGTTATTCTGAACCGATTCCCGATTGGAACGATTGGAAGAGATATTTCAAAGACGGTATCCGGATCGTTTTGGCGATTTACGTGGTCTATATTCCGTTGGGTTTAATTTCCGTTTTAAGTTTGATCGGCGATTTCATTTATTTGTATGCGTTCGGCATCTCTACACTCGGTAAGTTGTTTAATTATTCTACAGTCGGAACCGGTGATATTAAGTTCCCTTTGTGGATAACCGGCGGAGTTTTAATAATTTTGAATTTGATTTGCGGAGCGGCTGTAAGTTTTATTTTTATTTCCGTTCCAGCAATGGTTCGGCGGGTTTCGGAAAACAATTCTTTCGGCGTAGCGTTGGATTTTCCCGGTCATTTTATGTTCGAACTGCGAAATTTCAAACATTACGGCATAACCTGGTTGATAGTTTTTATCTTGACTTTGCTGGCAAGCCCGATTGCAACTTTTATTTCGGGAATGTTCGGCTGGATTCCTGTTTTGGGCGTGATTATTTTTTGGTCTGTTTGCGCCGCAATGAGATTCGGCGGACGTTTGGTTTGGGCTTCACAACTCGGACAAATGGCGGTGATCGAAAAAAGCACGTTTAAGGCGAGCAAAA
>CALMEH010000858.1 GCA_937863115.1 uncultured Acidobacteriota bacterium | reverse complement strand
ATTTGCCATCCGATACATTCCGAAGACGCGGGTCATCCCCAAAAGGGGCATTCCGCCACGAAATTTCATAACTGAAGTGCCGATGCCTTCGGTGGCTTCGATAACGGCTTCGTCATAATGCTGTTCTGTCAAACGGCGTTTACCTTCATCGCCGTTGTAAGTTTCGGCGATATTTTTGAGAGCCGCAGCGACAATCGTAGCAGCTTCGGCGTGAGGCATCCGCACCCATTCATCTTTGGCACGTTGGAAATATTTTGTGTCGGGTTTGCCGTCATTTGCACGCGGAAAACCGTCTTCATACCATTTTTTGAAACCAGCACGAACCATTGTTCCATTAACGCGGCGGTCGCCGTAAAACCTTCTTGTCAACGCCAATCCTTTTTGACAAACTCGCGGATCCCAACGATGGCTTGTCTTGTTTCCAGCCGCATCTTCGGCTTTTCCGTAACCCATCGTTGGACCAATTCGCGTAATCACACCATCGCGGACGTAGGCATTGAGCAAACAGTTGTGCGTGTCATTCGGAGCGCAGGTAAAAGTGTATTTTGAATCGTATTTAAACAAATCCCGATAGACCTTTTCCCAATCACGGTTTGGATAAACCGCCAGCGGATTGGTAATCGCGTCCAAACCCCAGGCATTTGTTGTTGAAGCAACCAACGCCCCAAAACCTGCCGCCGAAATTCTCGCTAAAAATTCGCGTCTTGATAATTCGTTTTTCATAACTTTGCCTCAAATTGTCCGACAAACTGAAGTTTGTCGCCTCACCCCACCTGCATTCAACTTTTTAATTCTCACGCATTTCAACAAACTTCAGTTTGTTGGACACTATTTCCCCAAAGACCGAACATAAACCACAATTGATTCAATTTCTTCTTTTGTTAAAGCCCTTCGCACAACCGACGGACTGCTGAAACCTTGCATAATCGTTCCGCTTCGTCCGCGTGAAATGGTTTCGACCAAAAATGTGTCCGAAACGCTCGTTAAAAACAACTTGTTGTTGAGCGCGGGACCTTCCAAACCTTCGCCCGTTTTGCCGTGACAACCCGCACAGTTTGAAGTAAATAATTTTTGTCCAAAATTCACATCGCCTTTCGCCCAAATTTGCGGCATCGTGTCGGGCTTGAACTGCACATTTCCGCCTAACCCACGGATATAAGCAATTAGCGATTTCATCTCATCAGCCGTGAAACCGTTTTCTTTTTCGCCCCAAGCCAGCATCGGTCTGCCCGGTCTGCCTTTCTGAATAGCTGTGAACAAGTAATCATCCGAAGCGAGTTCAAGAAAATCAGGATTAGTAATTGAAGGATTTGGCACGAGTCCGGGGAAACGGTTTCCTTGTCCGTTTGCACCGTGGCAGCTTGCACAAACTGCTGTGTAAATCGTTTGCCCGTCATTCAAAAATTCTCTTACGCCGAAACGCATTGCTTTAACACGGTCTTTCGGTAAATAAAGGTCGGGCAATGTTCGCCGCCGCAAAGAAAGCGTGTAAAGCGTCAGTAAATCAATCTGATTTTCGTTTAATCCCAACGCCGGCATTTGCGAACCTGCAACAGTCGAAACGGGCGAGCGAAAATGCGCGGCAATCCAATTTGAAAGCGTGTGTTCGCCGTGAACGCTTCTAAAATTTAGTTGATTCGGGTCTTTGAAGCCGGAAACCGACAGATTAACTCCGGCATCGCCGCCGAAGTTTCCGACAACGTGGCAACCCGCGCAACCGACCGTGTTAAATTGCGCTTTGGCTTCAATCAATTTCGGTGCGCCCATCTGCGTATCGAGAAATGTTTTCAAAGTATTGCGGTCGGTTTCGCTGATTTCGCGGAAAGAATTTTTCCAAACATCTTCCTGTTGTGATTTTTGGAGATGGGTCGCATACCAATCTGTTTTGTAACCTTTCAAACCGACGTGCGAAAGATCAGGTCCTTCCATTCCCGTTACATTTCCGCCAGGACGAATTGTTCCGCCGCGTCCGTCGAGGCGATGACAGGCATAACAATCGAGTCGTTCAAAAGTTTTACGAGAGGTTTCCAAAGTTGGCAGATTCGGCACATTTAAAGGCGTGTGGCAAGTTCCGCAACTCGCCTGAGCATATTTGGCGGGGAGCATCGGTTCAGTCCAAAATTCAACCGTGCCGTGCGCGTCTTCTTTGGTTGTCGCTTGCCCTTGTCCGCCGTGGCAAACCGTGCAGCCGATTTCAGTCGGCGAATGAACAACTGGCGGATGAACTGTCGCCACCTTCAAAGCCGAAGTTATTTGCTCACCCGGAGCCATTCCGACGTGGCAGGTTACGCATCGGTCGGTAACTTTCAAATTCGGATTGACAATTTGTCGCAGACGCAAATCAATCGCTCCTTCCTGAGTTTTCGCGCTCTGCTGAATGCCGTGCCATTCTTTGTAGAAATTCTCGGAAACAGCCGCAATTACAAGGAGCAGGAAAACTCCAATACTTGAAAGCATTAAAAGATACTTATTTTTGTTCATAGATCCTCAATGCCCACCCCAATCAGAAGGCGACCAATAAAAATCCCAATTCGGACCGCGAAAATATGTGCCAATCACGGTCAGCACAATGAAACCGCACAAAAAACAAGTGAACAGTGCCAACGCGCCGGCTCGCGTCGAGTTATATTTCCGCACCGCCCAAATCGAATAGATCGCATAAATTAAAGTCAAAACCGTTCCCGGATTGATAAATGTAATGAAAAGTTGCGGAATATCGGGAAACCATTCGCGCAACCAACCGAAACGAATCGCAAACGCTTCGACTAAAATTGACGATGCAACCCCGACAACGCTTTACCTTTTGACCAATTCCCAACCGCCCGGACCGCCGAACCATTCGCCCGTCCCTTCGTTTTCACGGTCGAGAAAAGGAATCAATCCCAAACCGATAACGCACAGCATCGGAATCCCGATTCCGCCCATAAATGCCGAGAAAGAAACGATTTCCTGCAATCCGAGAAAATACCAAGGAGCTTTCGCCGGATTTTCGGGAACGAGCGGATTTGCCAATTCTTTGAGCGGCGCATCGGAAA
>CALMEH010000857.1 GCA_937863115.1 uncultured Acidobacteriota bacterium | reverse complement strand
AAATTGCCGATGCTTTAGACGAAGCGCATACCGCCGGCATTATTCACCGCGACATCAAACCTTCAAATATTATCGTTGGCAGTAAAGGTCAGGTGAAGGTTTTGGATTTTGGTTTGGCGAAAATAATTACTGAGAACGGGAAAAGAGAAGAAGATGAGAAAGTTAGAAACGAAGTAGAGGAAAATCTACCGACTGAAACCATTTCTCCGCTTCTCGCTTTTTCTTCTTCTCCGCTTCTTACCAGTCCGGGCGCGGTGATGGGAACCGTGCCGTTTATGTCTCCCGAACAACTTCGCGGAAAAACGCTTGATACGCGGACGGATGTTTTTAGTTTTGGTGCGCTTTTTTATGAAATGCTTACCGGACTTTCGCCGTTTCGACGCGACAGCAGTGCCGAAGTGATTTCCGCTATTTTGAATGATGAACCGAATTGGATAAACCTTCCGCCCGAACTCAAGCCGATTATCCAAAAATGTCTGAAAAAAGACAAAGAAAAGCGTTACGCGGCGGCGGGCGACATTTTGAAGGATTTGCGGCGCGTGCGCGAAAATCCGCCAAAAACAATCAAAACCGAATCCGAAATTATAGGCGATTTAACGACCGTTCGCTTGCTCAATGTTCCGACTAACGCCGAAACCGAAGTCGTTGCCGGGCGAAAAAAACATTTTGTATTTAATTGGCTTTGGGCGGCTGCAGGCACGATAGTTTTGGGAATTGCGGGCGTGTCTTTGTGGTATTTTCTAAAGCCGCCGCCGGATTTACCGAAAAATTTAACAATCTCGCAGTTTGTCAATTGGAAACGCGATTTGAGCGAGGTCTTCGAAAACACGGCACGTTTTTCGCCGGACGGCAAACTCGTTGCTTACACTGCGACCAAAAACGGCGTGAACGCAATTTGGCTCAAACAAATCGGCGGCGGCGAACCTTTTACGCGCAAACAGGACAAATGGGATGACCGCAATCCGCTTTTTTCACCCGATGGTCAGCAAATTGCCTTTATTTCCGAACGCGAAGGGCAGATTGGAATTTGGACAATGCCGACACTCGGCGGCGCGGCGATGTTGGTGAAAACTCTTGAAAACAAATGGCAAAGACTTATTCTTTGGTCGAAGGACGGCACGAGAATTTATTTTGAAAAAGGTAAAAATCTCTTTGAAATTGATTTGCAAACCAAAGAAATCAAACAATTAACCGATTTGGATGCGTGGGAGTTTGCGGAACTTCATTCAGACATTTCGCCCGACGAAACACAAATCGCCTTTGTCTCCAAAAAAGATGGGCAAAGCGATATTTGGACGATTCCGAAATCAGGCGGTGAAGCTAAACGCATCACGGACGATGAATTTGAAGAAGCAAACGTCGTTTGGCACGCCGACGGAAAACGGCTGATTTATGACTCGGTTCGCAACGGCATCAGCCAGATTTTCGCCGTCGGCACGGACGATAAGAAAATCGTTCAACTGATTTCCAGCGACAATACGACCTACGTTTCCGATGCTTCGCGGGACGGCAAACAGATTATTTATTATTCGCAAAGAGATGAATCGGATATTTGGCGCGTTTCGCTCGAAGACGGCAAGGAAACTCGTCTAAGCGACAGCATCAGTGTGGAAACTTGGGTGAACTCTTCGCCGGACGGCAAAAGTTTCGTATTTCAGGCAGAAAAAGCGGTTGATGTTTCGCGCCGTATTGTCAATTCACGACTTTTTTTGCAGTTAAACGAAGAAGGTGCAGAACCTTTGCAAATAGCCGACGACGGCTATTTGCCGATTTGGTCGCCAAACGGAAAAAGTGTTGCATTTTTGCGTTCAGAAGTAAATTTCATAAATTTGTGGACGGTTTCTGTTTCGGGCGGCGAAGCGAAATCTTTAACCACCGAGGGCGTAACCTTTGCCGGTTATTCGCTTCTCCCGTTCAATCGTGTGGCGATGCAGGATTATCAATGGTCGCCGGACGGCAGTCGAATAATTTATTGTGCGCGGCGCGGAAACATTTCAAATCTTTGGCAGACGGCAACGGACGGCTCAGGCGAAAAGCGGTTGACCGAAAATACGAATCCGCAAATGTGGTTTCTTAGTCCGGCAATATCGGCAGACGGACAAAGGATTGCATTTATCGTGATGACGATGCCCTCCGCCGAACAGAAGCGAACAAAATGGAGTGTTTGGGTAACAGAAGCCGGACAAGCGAAAATGCTTTTTGAATCCGAAAAGATTATGGATATTGTTGGCTGGTCGGAAACAGACAGGGAAATTATCGCCAAAACCTCGGAAAGCGGAAAGGCTGCATCATCTCCAACAGAAAATATTGAAATTTTTCAAATCTCTCCCGACACGGGCGAAAAACGTCCGTTACTTGAACTAGCCGATGCTTATCTGAAAAATATTGCACTTTCGCCCGATAAAAAAACGCTCGGCTATGTCGGACGCAAAGATGGATTGGACGTTATTCGCACCATCTCGCTCAAAACGCGTGCAGACCGAGTCTTCGTGCAAAGCAACGATTCGAGAATTTATTTCGGTTCTATTAATTGGTCAGGCGATAACAAATCAATCTATTTCGGAAAACAATTAAGATGGCAGATGATTTCGCTGATAGAAAATTACAAATGAAACTGAAGCAAAACATTTTGCATTAAATTTCGATTTCTCCCGCGCATCGAACCTTTTGCTCAAAAATATGAATGCCTCCCAAGTCGGTTTTAGGATAAAAATGCAGAAAAATAAGGAGTATGAAAAATTATGGGTTACAGTAAAATAACTTACTTTAAATTACGTTCCCGACTCGATGCTTTTCAATCTATGGCTTTAACTTATTGCTTAAATGCGGAGACCGATGAAGAAGCACAAGCACGAATGGATTTTATTTTCAAAAGTCTTCCCACGGACGAATTGCGAAATAATGTAAGCAGTATTCAATCACTCGCGGCAAAAGCCGACAACAACAACGGTTGTCCAAATCATAGCCCGTTCTTATGCAACGGTGAATGTATGCCGTTTCCATGTCCGACGGACTAAAAATAAAAAGGAGGTTTTAAGAAGATTTTTCCACAATCTTTTTCTCTCCAAAGACAGCACGGATGATCAGCATTTTGGCTAAAATTCGCACTTCGAGACGGTCAAATTTGTTGGTTAATCCTTTAGTTCTGCCGAAATCGGCTTTGGCAAGCGTCAGAAGCGGTTGATTTGCCGCGCCGAGTTCGGATAAAAGTCCGCGCGTCAATTCGCCGCCGAAACTGCCTACTTGAATTTCACCGTCTTCAATAATTTCGGCATTCACGTCAATAAATTCAGCGACTTTGATAAAGGCGGCAATCGTTTCGTTAAGCCGGAAAATCGTGTCTTCGAGAAGCGGAAAAGCCTTGTCTGTGTCAACTTGCGTGTAGCCGCTTGCCAACATCCAAACGCTCAGATACTCTTTGTAATTTTTCGGCGAAGTCGTTACCAGATTTCGCGCTTCGGTCATAATTTCGTTCGCTAAATCCTTATCGCCGAAAGCGGCGACTTGCGATGCCAGCAGGCTCAAACCAATAATTTTTTGCTCACGGCTTTTTACCTTTGAGAGAATTTCGCGCATTTTGGCGACAACCTTTTCGCGGTCTTCTTTCGGCAAATCTTTGTTTTGCAATTTCTTTACTTCTTCGGTAATTTGCTTTTGCTGTTCAGTTGATTCGTTGCGTCTGACGCTTACGCTGTCGGTTTCTTCTGCAATCACAGTATTTCTGACCGAATCGCCTTCATTTTTTTTCGGCTCCTTAAATTTCAGACGGATTTGTTGAGCGCGGGCAGGCGAAAATTTTTCAATCAACACCGCATAGCGTTCAGCGTCGGCAAATTCTTTCGGGTCGAGTTTTAAGATTTGCTGACCAAGCAAATCGGCAACATCGCGCAGAGATTCGCGGCTGAAAAGAGGTTTTTTGTCGGGCGTATCTTTGATTTTTTCGAGATTTTCAATACCCATATTCAAAATCGCGGAGAAATAATATTGATTTGACGGATTTATGCTGTCGAACTTCATTTTAGAAATGACTTCTTCGCCGAGAGCCGAGCCTTTTTTGTCGTCTTTATCATAAATTTTCTTGACCAGACCGAGAACTTCAAACGCTTTTCCTTTTGAAATCATCTTGCGGGCGGCTTCGATGGCTTTGTCAATATCTTGTTCTGCCATAAAATCGAGCAGTTTGAGTTCGGTATAAGTATCGCGGTAAGAAATGCGCTGCGAAAGTTCGGCGTTGGTTACAATTTGCGATGTCGAATTGAAAA
>CALMEH010000856.1 GCA_937863115.1 uncultured Acidobacteriota bacterium | reverse complement strand
CGGACAGGTTGACGGCAAAGTGCGGGCGATGTTTTCGGAGAGAGGTGAAATTGTTTTGGACGCACCGCCGGCAACTCCGGTCGAAGTTTTAGGATTGCAAGGCGTTCCGGGCGCGGGCGATGCGTTTCAAGTTGTCGCAAATATCGAGCAATCGGTTTCAATCGCCGGACAACGACAGATGAAAGCGCGTCAAGCGGCGATGCTCAAAACGACGAAACGCGGCATTGAATCGCTCGGTCAAGCTGAAGTTAAAGAACTTCTCGTTGTTCTCAAAGCGGACGTTCAAGGTTCGGTTGAAGTTCTTCGTGCTACACTCGAAAAACTTTCGACGGAAAAAGTGAAAGTTCGCGTTATTCGTGCCGGTGTCGGTGCAATTGCCGAATCAGACGTGCTTCTGGCTTCGGCAACGCAAGCTGACGATACTTCGACAGCAGTTGTAATTATCGGTTTCAACGTTCGACCGGAAGCGCGGGCGGCTGATGTTGCGAAACAGGAAGAAGTTGATATTCGTCTTCATTCAATCATTTACAAGGTTGAGGAAGAAATCAAAGCCGCGATGATCGGGATGCTTGACGCGATTGAAAAAGAAAACATTTTGGGCAAAGCTCTGGTGCAGGAAGTTTTCAGAGTATCGAAAGTCGGTGCGATTGCAGGTTGCCGCGTAACCGACGGCATTATGAAACGTCAAGCCAAAGCGCGTCTTATCCGTGATGGCGTAGTAAGTTGGGAAGGCGATATTGCATCGCTTAAACGATTTAAGGAAGACACGAACGAAGTGCGTCAAGGATTCGAATGCGGTATCAGTTTGGTCAATTTCAATGACATCAAGGTTAATGACGAAATCGAATGCTTTGTAATTGAAAGAATTGCGGCGACAGAACTCTAAAGTCTTCGGTATCGGGTTTTCCGTTTCTTGACTGGAAACGGAAAACCCGATACCGAAAACTAAAAGAAAATGAGAAGACCTGAAAGATTAGCGCAGAGTTTGCGCGAACAAATAACTGAAATTGTCGGGTATGAACTCGAAGACCCGCAATTGCAAAATGTTACCGTAACAGACGTAATCGTTTCGGAAAATTCACGCGAAGCGAAGGTTTTCGTTATCGTTGATGGAGACGAAAATGAAATTAAAAATGCCCTGAAAGGGTTGCAACACGCGGCATCTTACGTTCGCCAGCAGGTTGCGTTTAATTTGGATTTGAATCACGCGCCACATCTTAATTTCGTGCGCGATACGGTGGAAGAAAACGCCGTTAAGGTTGATGCGCTTTTAAGCGATTTGAACGAAAAAGGGGAATTTGAAGAAAGGAGTAATGATGAATGATGAATGATGAATGATGAATAAAAACCTAATATTCATCATTCATCATTCATCATTCATCATTTTAAAAAGTGTTAAGTCAAGTAGTTGAGTTAATTGAAAATAATCGTAATTTTGCCATTACTACGCACGTTAGACCGGACGGCGACGGAGTTGGCTCTTCTTTAGGTTTATGCTGGCTTTTGCGGTCATTGGGTAAGCAAGCGGAAGTTATTTTGCGCGATGAAATACCCATAGCATATTCTGCACTTCCGGGCGCGGATGAGATTCGTTTCGTGGCGGAAATTGACCGCGAATATGACGCGGTTTTTGTTATCGAATGTTCCGACATCGTGCGTCCCGGCATCATCAACCTCGAAAATCAATTCACAGTCAACATTGACCATCACGCCACGAGCGAACATTTCGGCACGATAAATTGGATTGACGCGACGGCTTCGGCAGTCGGGGAAATGATTTACAATCTTTGCAAAGCCATCGGCGGACGAATTTCAAAGGAAATCGCCGAGTGTGTTTATATGGCTTTGGTTACGGATACAGGCTCGTTTCATTTTCCGAACACGACGGACAGAACTTTAAAAGTCGCTTCGGAACTCGTCAAAGTCGGCGTAAAACCGGCGCAAATTTCGGAGGTTGTGTATAACAGTTATCCTTGGTCGCGCATCGAATTAATGCGGCAGGTTCTTGATACGGTCAAACGCAATGCGAATGGAAATATTGCTTCGATGCGGCAAACTATTGAAATGAAAGAAATTGCTCGCTCCGTCGAAGGCGATAATAACGGTTTTGTTAATATTCCGCTTGCCGCCCGCGAAGTCGAAGCGGTTCTTTATATGCGCGAAACTGCGCCGGACACATATCGTTGCAGTCTGCGTTCAAAAGGAAATATAAATGTTGCCAAAGTTGCTGAAAAATTCGGCGGTGGTGGGCATAAAAACGCTGCCGGTTGCCGTGTCGAAGGCGATTGGAACGAACTCGAACGCGCAATCTTGATTGAATTAACCAAAGCCGTCGAATGTGCGAAAAATGGCGTTGTCGGAAGAATTGAAGAACTTGAATTGAGCTTAGCTTAGTTTTATTAGCCGCAGATGAACGCGGATTTCGCGGATTTTTATTATTGATTAAATCTGCGTTATCTGCGTTAATCTGCGGCTAAATTGTATTAAAATGGCAGAAAATAAAGAAAAGCGTTACAAATGGCGGCGCGAAGGTTATAAGGAAAACACGAAAGGTTTGCTGATGGTCAACACGGGCGACGGCAAAGGCAAGACGACTTGTGCGCTCGGCTTGATGATGCGGGCGGCGGGACGCGGAATGAACTGCTGTATGATTCAGTTTATGAAGTCAAAGACTGACCGCTATGGCGAACACGAATCAGCCGAACTCTTAGGCATCGAAGTCCACACAATGGGCGACGGCTTTACTTGGGACACAAACAATCCCGCGCAAGACATCAAAACCAGCGAAGAAACTTGGGCGTTATGCGTCGAAAAGATGCGAAGCGAAGAATACGACTTGCTCGTTTTTGATGAACTCGTCTATGTTCTCGACTATAAGTTTTTGGATTTAACCAAAGTCCTCGAAGAAATCAAACAAATTCGCGCCAAACAACCAAATTTGCACATTGTTCTCACAGGAAGAAACGCGCCTGCCGAACTAATCGAAATGGCAGACCTCGTAACCGAAATGAAGGAAATCAAACATCCGTTCAACGTCGGAATCTACGCGCAACAGGGCATCGAGTTTTAGTGGGAAGTGAATGGTGGAAAGTGGATAATTGAATTTCTTAACTTTCCACTTTTCACTATAAAATGATTGCTAACCTCAAAAGTTTATTCTATTATTATTTCCAGAATGAAGAGTTGTCCGCAATGCCGCCGCACTTATTCCGATGAAACGCTCTCATTTTGTCTCGAAGACGGCTCGCTTCTTTCCGCTCCGTATAATCCGCAAGAAACCAACGCGCCGACTTTCGTTTTGAACGCCACCACGCTTCCGCCGACCGTCGCCGCCGAAGTTCCGACCGTGGTTGCCGAAAGAGCGGAAATCCCGACGATTGTTAGTGCGCCGCGTGCAACGGAAAATCCAAGTGTCAGTTGGAAAACTTATTTAGCCGGACTAATCATCAGCATTGTCGGCGAGGTGATTTTCTTTGAGTTTCTATACCGGTATTATTACCAAGCAACGGAAGATATTTGGCTGAAAATTGCCCGCAATTTTAATGACTCAATAACAGGCACTTTAGTCGCAAATACCATCTTATCAACTCCGTATAATTTGGTTTTTTACATTTTACTGTCATTCTTGCTCGGCTTTATTTGGTCGCAGGCAAAGTGGAAATGGGGAATTATCGCCATAATTCCGCGCACCGCATTAATATTTTATGACTTTTTCACTATTGACCCACCTCTCTTACCGATTTTTTATGTCCGAATGTTTATCGTAACTATATTATACCTTTTGACCGCCTGCTTATTCGCCTACATCGGCTCACGCCTGAAACAAAAGATGCAACCACGAGAAGGTTAAGAGAATATGTCGCCAAACTGAGAAAAATACATCTTTTTCCGTTAGAAGCTGTGTTCAAACTAAAAGTAAGAGTAAGATTTCAACCACAACACAACACGAAACTACACAAACTCTTTCAACTTTCTTTTTGATTCGTGTTTTTTTGTGTATTTTTGTGGTTAAAAAACATACTAATTTCGAGTTTGAACACAGCTTCTTAGAAAATGTAGTTTATATTTGAGCCCAAAATCAAAACATAATAGTTGAAAACATAGACGCTTTTTTTGGCGAATCTCTGCGTAAATCTCTGGGGCTCAGCGGTAAAAAAAGTAAAAACGCAGAGTCGCAGAGATTTACGCAAAGATTCACAGATTCTGGATTTTCAACACTTAATTCGCATAAAATCTAAACTTTGCAATTTACACTTTGCTCTTTGCAGTAATAAGGGCAAATCTCTTTGAGAACACATTCTTCGCATTTAGGTTTTCGCGCATTGCAAACTTTTCTGCCGTGCGTGATGAGCCAATGCGGAAACATTACCCAATGTTTTTTCGGGACGAGTTCGCTTAAATCTTTTTCGATCTTTTCGGGATCTTCGTTTTCGGTCAACCCGAGACGATTTGAAAGTCTGCGGACGTGCGTGTCCACTACTACGCCCGACGCGATGCCGAAAGCATTGCCGAGAACAACATTTGCCGTTTTTCGCGCCACGCCGTTTAAAGTTAAAAGTTCGTCCATTGTTTGCGGCACTTCGCCTTTAAAATTATCAACCAATTTTTGCGCCGTGCCTTGAATACTTTTTGTTTTATTATTAAAAAAGTTGATCGATTTGATGTCTTGCGCGAATTCTTCGGGCGCAACATTCAGATAATCTTGCGGTTGGCGGTATTTTCTAAATAGTTGAGCCGTAACGAGATTAACGCGCTCGTCGGTGCATTGCGCGGAAAGAATTGTTGCCACGAGCAGTTCAAAAGCATTTGTGTGATTTAAAGCGCAATGCGCGTCGGGATATTCTTTTTTCAGCCGTTTGATTATTTCGTCGGTGCGTTTTTTATTATCAACAATCATTGCAGTTAGGCTAAAAAAGAAAAGTGCAAAATGCAAATTCGTATTTGATTCAGTAAAATTATTTTTACGAACTTGAGGTAAAACAATGAATATGGAAATTAAGAATCGGCTACAAATCACATTGGTTTTGCTGGATTAGTCATCGCGGTTATTCCATCACTAATTTGTTACAATGCTATTTCTGTTAGTTCACACGGGAAATACGACGCGATTTTTTTGTCGGCTTTCACGCTGATTTTAGTAGCGGGAATAATTTCGTTAAATCGTTGGCAAGGGAAATTGCTATTTATTTTGAACATTTATTTTGCTTTCAGATTTATTACTGATCCGATAGTTTGTTACGCTTGAAAAATTGAAAAGAAATATATACATAATCAATGAAAGTTCCTTTGCTTGATTTAGCTGAACAAAATCAAAATTTACGACCTGAAATCGAAGCCGCACTTAATCGCGTTTTAGATACGAACGGATTTATTTTAGGTGCGGAAGTTGCTGCGCTTGAAAAAGAATTGGCGAAATATTGCGGTGTCAAACACGCGATCGGTTGCGCTTCGGGAACGGACGCACTTTTGCTGGCGTTAATGGCGTTCGATGTCGGGCAAGATGACGAGGTTATTACAACGCCATACAGTTTTTTTGCAACAGTTTCGGCAATTACGCGGCTTGGCGCAAAGCCGGTTTTTGTTGATATTGATCCAAACACTTATAATTTGGACGTTTCGCAGATCGAAGCGAAAATTACTGACAAAACAAAAGCGATTCAGCCGGTTCATCTTTACGGACAATGTGCCGAAATGTTGGAATTGCAAGAGTTAAGCCGAAAATATAATATTCCGTTGGTCGAAGACGCGGCACAAGCAATCGGCGCGGAAGAATTCGGAAAACGTGCGGGCGCAATGTCGGAAATTGGTTGTTTTTCGTTTTACCCGTCAAAAAATCTCGGCGGAATGGGCGACGGCGGATTTATGACGACTGACGATGACGATTTGGCGCATAAACTTTTTGCGCTTCGCGTTCACGGATCTTTTGAGCGATATTATCACAAATGGGTCGGACTGAATTCGCGGCTCGATGGTTTTCAAGGCGCAGTTTTAAGAGTTAAATTACCGCATCTCGATTCTTGGTCGGACAAACGCAAACAAAACGCTGATTATTATCGCCAATTATTTACTGATGCAGGTTTAACCGAAGAAATTATTTTGCCGCTCGAACGCGAAAACGTGCGGCATATTTACAATCAATTTATTATCAAAATTTCCAAAAAGCGCGATGAATTAAAACAATTTTTGGCGGAAAACGAAATCGGCACAGACATTTATTATCCGGTTTCATTGCACTTGCAAGAATGTTTTGAATATCTCGGCTATAAATCAGGTGATTTTCCTGAAAGCGAACGCGCTTCACGGGAAACTTTGGCGATTCCGATTTTTCCCGAATTGAAATCCGAACAGCAGGAATACGTCGTTGAAAAAATAGCGCAGTTTTTTGCTTGATTAAATTTCACAAATCGAATAACTTTCTATTACAAGTGTCCGAACAATTAGTAATTACAGACTCGAAAAACATCAAAACGCGGATTTTAATCGTTCTCGCGGTGCTAATCGCTTTTGCTTTCGGTTGGCTTTCCATACGTTGGCAATTCGGCAATATGTTGGCGGATTTGACTCCATCAAATGCGCCGAATGCCAAATCCATTTCAGATTTAGCCTTTCGCCTTTCGCCTTCCGATCCGTCAACGAATCTTTTTGCGGCGAATGTCGAGGCAAATGCTTTTTCGCCGGAAAAAATGGAAAAATCTCTTTTATTCAGCGAAAACGCGGTGCGGCTTGCCCCGTATAATTTTGAATGGTGGCTTTTTCTAGGACGCAATTATGAGCAATCCGAACAATATGAAAAAGCTGAAAAGGTCATTCTTCACGCTCTCGAACTTGCACCGACCTACACGCTTCCGAATTGGCAATTAGGCAATTTTTACTTGCGTCGCGGGCGCGACACGGAAGCCTTTGCACAATTGAAGAAAGCCGCCGAAAACAATCTGCTTTATCGTGAACAGGTTTTCTCGATTGCGTGGGATTACTATGATAAAAACACGGCAAAAGTCGAAGAACTTGCCGGAAATTCTGCGGAAGCAAAAGCAAGTTTAACAAAATTTTATGCCGCCAAGGAACGCCCCGAAGATGCGGTCCGCATTTGGGAAACGCTTTCGGCGGACGAAAAGGAAAAACACACGGAAACTGCAAAATTGATTGCCCAAGCGCTTTACGATAAAAGATATTTTCGTTCATCAGTCAAATTTATCAGCGAATTAAAAATCGAACCGAATGCGAAGGCGGAAACTATCGAAAATCCAGGGTTTGAAAGCGTATTACGCGGTGGCGAAGAAAAAGTCTTTTTCGGTTGGAATGTTGATTTGAAGGAAAAAGTAAAAGTTGACCGCGACAGTAATCAAAAGCACGAGGGCGCGTTTGGCTTGCGAGTTATTTTCACAGGGTTTGCGAATGTTGAACTTTATAATCTTTCCCAACTCGCCGCGCTTACTCCATCATCACGTTATCGTTTGAGTTTTTGGGTGAAAACCGAAAACTTAAAAAGTGCGGGAACACCGACGCTCGAAGTCGTCAATGCCAAAGACAACAAGATAATCTCCGTCAGCAAGGCTTTTCCGAATGACACAAACGATTGGCAACAAATTCAAGTGGATTTTGCGCTTCCCGCAGATGCCGAAGGCGCGATTTTTCGCCTTGCCCGTTCATATTGCGGCGAAAATTGTTTGATTACCGGAACGATTTGGTTGGATGATTTTAAATTGGAAAAACTCAAATAAATGAACGAAACGACCTTAGCAAGTAAAATTATCTTCTTTCTGCTCTGTGCGGCAATTGTCGTTACGGCGTTGGCTTACGGCACGGTGCATCAGCCGACAATTTCGCTTTTTTATTTGACGGGTGTGATAATTGCGGTGCTTTGGGCGTTTGATGCGTTTCGTTCCGGGGTTTTGCGATTCAGTAAAAATTCAATTCAAATTCCGCTATTAGCTATTGTCATTTACGGTTTTATACAAATAATTCCTTTCGGAACATTGGCGGAAACTGCGGGAGTTTCGGGCATCCCGCGCACAATCTCGCTTGAACCTTTTTGGACAAAAGTTTTTACGCTTCATATTTTCGGGTTTTTGATTTATTTGGCGGCATTATTGACGTTTGTTGACAGTGGCAAACGACTGAAAAAACTCGTTACTTTGATTACGATTTTCGGCTTTGCCTTTGCCTTTTTTGCGATTTTGCAATATGTTTTGAGTCCAACCAAAATTTACGGAATCTACGAACAGGTAAATGTCCAACCGTTCGGCTCGTTTGTTAATCGTCATAACTTTGCGGCTTATATCGAAATGGCGATTGCTATTCCGCTCGGCTTGTTATTTGTTGGGGCGGTGCATAAAGATAAGCGTTTATTATATGTTACGGCAATTGGATTGATGGGGGTGGCGTTGATTTTAAGTGGTTCGCGTGGTGGTTTGGTTGCACTTTTGGCACAAGTGTTTTTTCTTTTAATTTTGACGACCGAAACAAAAAATTCCGGTCAACTTTTGCTAAAAGGCGGATTTGCCGTTTTGCTTTTGGCGACGATTATTGCCGGCGCAATGCTCATCGGAGGTGAATCTTCACTGACGCGGATTGCCGAAACCGCTTCGTCGAACGACATTACAACAAATCGAACTCACATTTGGAACGTCAGTTTGGAAGTTATCAAAAATTATTTTCCGTTCGGCACCGGTTTGGGAGGATTCGCTTCGGCTTATACGAAATACGACACATTCAGCGGTATCGAGCGCGTTGAACAAGCCCACAATGATTATTTGCAAATCCTGACAGATACAGGGCTTATCGGCTTTATTATTGCCGCGTTTTTCGTTTTTCTTTTGTTCAAAACAGGCTTGCGAAATATCAAATCGCCGAATATTTATCGTCGCGGCGTTGCCATTGGCGCACTAACGGGTTGTTTCGGAATTTTGATTCACAGCATTTTCGATTTCGTTTTGCACACGACTGCGATTACTTATCTTTTCACCACTTTAACCGCGTTGGTTGTTCTAAGCGGAACAGATTTTATTGATGATGTCCGAGATTTTGACGAACGAAAAAGCCGTCGAAAAAGCAAAGAATCGGCAAGCGTAACCCCGATTTCGGAAGGGAAACGAAAGCGCAAAGATGTAAATTAAACCATCCCAAGAAAAATAAATTTTTTTCCATGAGAACATAAAATATGAGAACCAAAAATTTCTGCTTTATCCTATTTTGTATGATTTTAACCGTCAATGTTTCTGCCCAAAGACTTAAATATCCGAACACGAAAACCGTAAATCAGACGGACGATTATTTCGGCACAAAGGTTTCCGATCCGTATCGTTGGCTCGAAGATTTGGATTCAGCTGAAACCAAATCTTGGGTTGAAGCGCAAAATAAACTGACATTTTCGTATCTGAACACGATTCCAAACCGCGCCAAAATAAAATCGCGTCTAACTGAACTTTGGAATTACGAAAAATATTCTGCGCCGTTTAAGGAAGGCGGAAAATATTTCTATTACAAAAACGACGGCTTGCAAAATCAATCGGTGTTTTATGTGGCAACCTCCGTGAGCGATAAAGGGCGCGTTTTGCTTGACCCGAATAAGTTATCAATCGATGGAACGGTTGCGCTTTCGGGCATTTCGATTTCGGACGACGGCAAAATTTTGGCTTACGGAATTGCGGTTGCGGGTTCTGATTGGCAAGAGTGGCGTTTCCGCGACATCGAAACCGGAAAAGATTTGCCGGACGTTCTTAAAGACATCAAATTTTCGGGTGCAAGCTGGTCAAAAGACGGCAAAGGTATCTATTATTCGCGCTATCCGAAAGTTGCAGACGCAGACAAACTCGAAAACGCCAACTATTTTCAGAAACTTTATTATCACGCGCTCGGCACACCGCAGACGGATGATTATGTTGTCTATGAGCGTCCCGATGACAAGGAAATGGGCATTGGCGGCTCGGTTTCGGAAGACGGAAATTGGTTGGTTTTAAATATTTGGAAGGGAACTTCGCCGAAAAATCAA
>CALMEH010000855.1 GCA_937863115.1 uncultured Acidobacteriota bacterium | reverse complement strand
CTCGGTTTAGCCGCTGTAACCTTTATCGAATTTCGCATTGACGAAACAACCGTCAAAGCCGAACGTGCCAAATTTCATAAAACGGAAGCAAAAGCCATCTCAGAAGAAGCCGCACTTAACGAAATCACGCCGAAAATGCGCCATAAAGCCGATGCGATAAAAGATGATGATCTTCGTTATCAATTTCTGCTCGCGGCGGGAAGTTGTTTGGTGCGAAAAAAGAATATGAAGAAAGCGGCAGATGATAATTAGATGATAATTTGTTTATAATCTTATGAGTTACGAATTAGTAAATTATGGACGTTAGAAAAGTAGCAAAATTAGCGCATCTGGAGATTACCGATGCGGAAGTTGCAATGTTTGAACCGCAAATGGCAAGCATTGTCGCTTACGTCGAACAATTAAACGAACTCGACACTTCAAATGTCGAGCCGATGCTTGGCGGATTAACGGCGGAAGGCGAAAAAACCGAAACGGCGCGGGTGGACGTTCCGCACGAATCTTTGGGGCAAAAATCCGCGCTCAAAGAAGCACCTTCGGCGGTGGGCGGTCATTTTCAAGTTCCGAAAGTATTATGAAGCATTCTGTAGTTAGCAGTCAGGGGTCAGCAGTCGGTTTGCAGAAATTATTGATTTTCTGTTTACTGTTTACTGCTTTCTGCTCACTAAATTGTGGCAGTATTCCGAATTTGGAAAAGCCCGAATGCACGGAAAGCGGCGGTGTCGTTAAAGAATTTTATTCGTATCATTTAGGCAATGAGATGAAGTTTTCGCAAGAGAATTTGAAATTGCGCGATAAATTTTTAACGCCGGAGTTTACGAAATCTCTGCAAAATTTGCAGACCGAAAACGATGTTTTTACGACCAACAACACGGATTTTCCGAAAGCCTTTCGCGTCGGTAAATGCGAAGTCGTTTCGCCTAATAAAACAGTTTTCGAAATCGTGTTGTTTTGGCGCGACGATGTGCGAAGCGAACAAAAAATAATCAAAGCCGAAGCCGTCAAACAAGGCGACAAGTGGTTGATAAATAAGATTTTGAATTAATTTATGACGATTAGAGAAACAATCGAAAAAACTTTAACAAACGCCGAAAAATTCAACGGGGAACTCAATTCATTTCTTTCAATAGAACGCGAATTTGCTACAACTCGTTCCGAAGAAGTTGAGAAAAATCCGTCGGAAAACGCTTTAAATGGCGTTGCAATCGCGGTCAAAGATAATATTTGCACGAAGGATTTGCAGACGACTTGCGGTTCGCGGATTTTGCAGAATTACAAAGCGCATTATGACGCAACCGCTGTCAAAAAATTGACCGAAGCGGGCGCGATTATTGCCGGCAAAACGAATATGGACGAATTTGCGATGGGTTCGTCAAATGAATCGTCGGCATTCGGAAATGTCAAAAATCCTTGGGATTTGGCGCGAGTTCCGGGCGGAAGTTCGGGCGGTTCGGCGGTTGCGGTTGTTTCGGGCGCTGGTCGTGCGAAATTGGGTTCGGAAACAGGCGGGTCGGGTGCTCCAC
>CALMEH010000854.1 GCA_937863115.1 uncultured Acidobacteriota bacterium | reverse complement strand
CCGCGATTTCGGGCCGACCTCAAAAGACGGGGTTGTTTATCCAGATTTCGCCCACGCCGTTGCTGTTGCCGTTCAAAGAAATCAAACCGAAGTTGGCATCATCATTGACGGCGCAGGAATCGGCTCGGCAATGACCGCCAACAAAGTCCCGAACGTCCGCGCCGCCGCGTGTTATTCGGCAGTTTTGGCAAAAAATTCACGCGAACACAATGGTGCAAATGTTTTAACTCTCGGAAGCGGACAAAATTCTTTCGATGAAATAAAACAAATCGTCGAAGCCTTTCTCTCAACCGATTTAACCGAAGACCGCCACAAAAAGCGTGTCGGAAAAATTGACGCAATTCAAAAACAGTATTCGAGATAATTTTTGACGATTATTTATTTTGGGAATAGACTTTAACTTTATGACAAACGGAAACTACGAAAAACTTGTCGAACAAATTACAGATTTGGTTTTAGCAAAAATCGGCGATGATGCTTATTGCCCGACATTTTGCCGCGCTGATGTTGAAAGAATCGTTGACGCAGGCGCAGAACGCATCGGGATTGTTTTGGGCGAAACGGCAACCGCACACGATTGGGCTTCACTCATTGACCACACGCTTTTGAAACCCGAAGCGACCGAATCGGACATCAAAAAATTGTGCAACGAAGCGATTCAGTTTGGCTTTGCGTCCGTTTGCGTCAATCCTTCGTGGGTAAAAAAAGCAAGCGAATTTTTGCGCGGCTCAAGCGTTCCGGTTTGCACGGTTATCGGCTTTCCTTTGGGCGCAACTCTTTCAGACGTAAAGGCTTATGAAGCACGCCGCGCAATTTTCAACGGCGCACGCGAAGTTGATATGGTGATAAATATCGGCGCACTTAAATCGGGCGATGATTGCACCGTCGAAGCCGACATTCGCGCCGTTGCCGAAGCCGCGCACGAAAACGGAATTTTATTAAAAGTTATTATCGAAACCGCACTTTTGACGGACGATGAAAAAATTCGTGCGTGTTTGGCATCAAAAAACGCGGGCGCAGATTTCGTCAAAACCTCGACCGGATTTGCCAAAGGCGGCGCAACTGCCGACGACGTTTCGTTAATGCGCCGAACCGTCGGACACAGCTTAGGCGTAAAAGCATCGGGCGGCGTAAAAGGAATCGAAGATGCACGTGCAATGTTCGAAGCCGGAGCAACACGCATCGGCGCAAGCGTCGGCGTAAAAATTGCCCAAGAAGCCAGCGGCGTAAAATCTACAATCGTTGCGGGAAGCTATTAATTGAGTAAAAAGTGAAAAGTGATGAAGAAATTTCTTCATCACTTTTCACTTTTTACTCACTTTGGTTTTAATGCCCCGTCAGTTTGCTGCGAGGATCGTCCGAAAATAACGGATTTTCAGTTTACTGCTTCTTTTTAATCCTGTCCAACCCACCTTTTGCCCACGGATTATTTGGATCTAACTCCAAAGCCTTTTGAAAGTCAGCAATTGCCTTGTCGTATTCTCCTTTATTCTCATAAGCTACACCACGGTTGACGTATGATGCAATATCGCTCTTGTTGATTTCGAGAACCTTACTAAAATCAGCGATTGCCTTATCGAATTCTTTTTTATTAAGGTAACTAAAACCGCGTTGAGAAAATGCAATACCATTTAATGGGTCAGTTTCGAGAGCCTTGGTAAAGTCAGCAATTGCTTTGTCGTAGTCGTTTCTATTGAT
This sequence comes from uncultured Acidobacteriota bacterium, assembly GCA_937863115.1. Lineage (GTDB taxonomy): Bacteria > Acidobacteriota > Blastocatellia > Pyrinomonadales > Pyrinomonadaceae > CALMEH01. The sequence continues at coordinate 4,362 of CALMEH010000854.1, read as the reverse complement.
ATAAAAAATACCGCGGTTAATATATGCCTTATCATTTTTCGGATTGATTTCAAGAGCTTTATTAAAATCGGCAATGGCTTTATCCATCTCACCTTTAGTGAAATAATAAAAGCCACGATTGGCATATGCTATATCATTTTTCGGATTGATTTCAAGTGCTTTATTAAAATCGGCAAAGCCTTTATCAATCTCGCCTTTATTTGCAAAAGCAAAGCCGCGGTTGAGGTATGCCACATCATTTTTAGGGTTGATTTTAAGTGCCTCATTGCAGTCAGCAATGGCTTTGTCAAATTCGCCGGTATTTCCAAATGCTATACACCGCGAAAGATAAAAGTTTTCATTGTAAATATTGGTGGGATTTTGCAAAGAAGGAGATTTTTTGCGGATAACTTTGATGAGTTCGTCGGTGGCTCCGGCTTGACGCAAATCGTCCTCGCGGTCAGCAGTTAAGGGTTTATCAACTCCGTGCTTTTCGATTTCAGCGATGAGCCATTTTATCAATTCGGTTTTGTTTTTAAATGATTGATTGGGAAGTGCTGTGTTTAACGATGTAATTATTTGGGGATAAGTAAAAACGCCTTGAGCATTTGTAATTTGCCAAGTAGAAAGGATAAAAACCAAAACCAATACAAATCTGAAGGTTAATAAAAAAAACTGATCTGGGTTCTTCATAATTTTAAAGTTCTCACTGTTTTTCGATTATCATAAACTCAAAATGTCTTATTTGCAACTATTAGTGCGAACACAATTCGGGTCTTGTGTGGGCTTAGGCGTTGCGGTTTCTCGCACTCTCGGAGTTTTAATCGGAGTTTGAATCGGTGTCTTATTTTGTGTCGGCGCAACGGTTAGTTTCGGTTTTCCGCTCCCTAAAATGTTTTGCTTTGGTGTGTCGGTTGGTGAAATGCTCGGTTCGAATGTTGGTAACGGCGAAACTGTTGGTGTCAAAATCGGCAGAACGGTTTCGGAATTGGAAACGGTTTTGTTTGAAACTCCGCTGTTCGAATTATTGAAAAGCAAAAGTGTCCCAAATCCAGCAACCCCCAAAATAAATATCGAAAGTGCGATAAAGGGCAAAGCCCAAAATGCTTTCTTTTTATCGGATTTTGTCGGCACGTCAACAAACGGCGCAGTTTGCGCTTTGTTTTCAATCGTCACGACTTTAGACTTTTCAGAGTCAAGAGCAATGTTGTCCGACACAGTTGATTCCGTAAACTTCTTCTCCAATTCCGGCACGATTTTCTCCGAATTTATCTCTAAAGGTATCGTCGTGGCAGAAAATGTATCAGTAATTGGTTTTTCTTCCGCATCGGCTATTTGCTTTTGTCCATGTTCTTCCGCAAGTTTGCGGCGCATCGCTTCGAGTTCTTCGCGCTCACGGCGAATTTTTGCCTGTTCGGCAAACAAAAGGTTTTTCTCTTCCGTTTCCCTACGCCGTGTTTCGTCCAAAACGGCTTCCTGCAACGCCATCTGCATTTCGTGGGCGGAACTAAAGCGGTTTTCACGCTCAATCGACATTGCTTTCGCCAAAACTTCGGCAATTTCGGGCGAAATCTGCGGATTCAAGTCGCGTAAAGGCTTGAGCGAATCAGATCTGCCAGCCCAAATTTCCAAAGCTCGCAAATCCGCCGGTTTTGGATAATGATTTGTCAAAAGATTATAAAGCGTTGCGCCGAGCGCGTAGATGTCGCTTCGTGCATCAGCCGATTGGCGCGAAACTTTCTGCGCTTTTTCGGGATAGACCGAGTTGAGCGTTTCAAAAAATTCGGGAATGCGGATGATTTGCTCAACCGGTGAATAATAGCGTGTTGCGCCAACCATCGTTTTATGCGCTGATTTGGTTGTGCTGAGTTCAGCTTCCGAATCTTTGGCAATGCCGAAATCAAGCAATTTGATTTTGCCGCGTGAAGTTAATTTCAGGTTTTGTGGCTTGATATCGCGGTGAATTATCGGTTGACGCAAAGTGTGTAAATAATCGAGTGCGTCAAGCAATTGATTTGTCCAATCAAGAACTTCTCTAAGACGAAAAGGGTTTTTCTGACGCTCCAAAATCTTGTCTAAATCTTCGCCTTTGATGAGTTCCATCACCAAAACTTGATAATCGGTTTCGAGAATATAACCGATGACTTTCGGCACGGCTTCGTGGTCAATCTGCGTTAAAATTTTGGCTTCGCGTTCAAATGCGCGACGAAAATGTTCGGAATTGGCTTCGGTGAGATTGAGCAAAATTTCTTTAAGGGCAACTTTTTTGCCAAATCTCTGCTCATCTTCCGCCTCATAAACCGCGCCCATTCCGCCTTCACCGAGTTGGCGAATGATTCGATAACGGTTTTGCAGAACTTGATTGACGGCAAGCATATAATAGTTGTGAAAAAAGCGTTTAAGAAATTATTCACCAAATTTCCGAAAAAGAAAAGGTTAGCATCAAATTTTTCGCAAAAAAATTCAGAGTTCCAAATAAACTTGAAACTCTGAATTTGCTGTGAATTCAATTTAAAGTTCTTACATTCCTTTGAAATTATAAACGATAAAACCCGTTGATTTAACGGCTTGACCGTTGACCATTGCCGGTTTGAATTTCGATTTTCGTGCTGCATCTTCGCTTGCTCCGCGCAGAAGCGGAGGACCGTCAACGGCTTTAGCAGAAGTTACTTTCCCTTCTTCGTCGAGCGTAACTTGCACGGTTACTTTGCCGGAAGTGTTGGATTTTTGGGCAAATGTCGGATAAGTCGGAACTACCAAATTTACGGCTAAACTGTTCAAATTTCCTAAATTAACAGGTTCGGACGAAGTTACCGTTGTCGGAATATTTTGTTTATTCTCCGTTGTGGTTTGCGGTTGTTCGGCGGCTTTGGCGGCGGCGATTTGGTCTTGCAAACGCTTTAAGTTGTTTCGCGCCGATTCGTTTTCGTTGTCCAATTCGAGAACTTTTTGATAATCGGCGATTGCCGTTTCGATTTTTCCGGTTTCTTCATTTGCTTGAGCGCGTTTGAGATACGCCATTAGCTCCTTCGGATTTATTTCGATGGCTTTATCGTAATCGGCAATCGCAAGTTCGATGTTTTTCTTATTGAAATGTGAAAATCCGCGATTCAAGTAAGTTGTCGCGTCTGCCGATTTCATCTCAATAACCTTACTGTAATCGGCGATTGCCGAATCGAATTCGCCGTTAGCAACGCTTGCATTTGCGCGGCGTTGGAAATCAATCGCGGTCGGTGTCGGCACAGGTGTCGGCTGAATTTTGACGACAGGTGTCGGCTGAGGTTTGATGACCGGATTTTTTAGACGAATTGCGCTGACGAGTTCGCTGTCTGCGCCGCCGGACATCAATTCTTTTTCAATCTCTTCCGTGAGCGTGAACGTAATGCCGCGCACTTTGACAGCTTCTGCCAAAATTTTGTTTTTTTCAGGCAGAGTCGCTTTTTTCGAGCGCAAAGCAATCAAAATATCGGCTAAACTGAGTTGTGCCGGCTGTTCGGTTTGCGGAAAAACCGAAAGCGAAAACGCCAGCAATAAGACAAATGTAAAAAGATAAAAACGCAGTGTTTTATTTGGGGAAAATGAAGCAAATTTCATAACTTTTGTTCCTTAAAAAATTATTTCTGATTTTGACCTTTGAACTTGAAATCAAAGATCAAAAGTTCAATTATCATTAATCAAATCTTCGACCGTTACTGGTTTCTTTTGCGGCGCGGGCGTTTTTGCCGTGGCGACCGTCGTTTTTTTGACTTCGGGCGTAGCTTTCGGTGTGGCAGTCGCCGTCGGTTTGGTTTTGGTTGTCGCCGCAGTTGTCGTCGAAGTTTGAACAACTTGCGGCGAATCGGAAGGCGCGAGTGATGAATTCGTCTCCGGCGCGGTTTCCTTGACGGTTTGCGTTTCGCTCGGCATTGCAGCGGTTTCGACTTTCATTGACGGCGCGGTTTGTTCGGTTGTCGAGTTTGCCTGATTCGTTTCGGCAGGTTTTGCCGACGTGAAAAACCAAATTGCCGCCGCCGCGCAAATCAATACGACAAACGCGCCTGCCGCCATTGCCATTGTTTTGGAATTTTTCTTCGGCGTTTCGGCGTAAGATTCCATAAAATCGCTTGACGCAAACGCGGGAGCAATCGTTTCGGCAGGTTTTTCTGCGCTGATTATTTCAGGGAAAAATTCTTCTGCCGGCTCAATTATCGGCGCGGATTCTTCGATGATTGCGGGAAAATCTTCTTCAACAATTTGAGCTTCGAGTTTTAATTTTTCGGCTTCGGCTTCGCGTCTTTGCTGCTCAAGAAGTTCGGCTTGCCGTCTATTTTCGGCTTCGATTCTGAGGCGTTCCTGCTCAACCATTCGGCGTTCTTCTTCAAGCCGTTTTTGTTCGGCTTCGAT
>CALMEH010000853.1 GCA_937863115.1 uncultured Acidobacteriota bacterium | reverse complement strand
TGAATAATTATCGGCAAATTCAAACTTTTTGCGGTGCGAATTTGTCTGATAAAAACTTCTCTCTGCACATCTCGCGGCGAATGGTCATAATAATAATCAAGCCCGATTTCGCCCCAAGCAATTATTTTTTTCGATGATTTAACCAAATCGGTTAAAATTTTTTCGGCTTCATTATTATAAAGTTTCGCATCGTGCGGATGAACCCCGACGGACGCAAAAACATTTTCGTATTTCCCCGCCGTTTCAACCGCTTTCGCAATCTCGCCGTCGTGCGGATTTCCCGTCCCGACAACTAACATCGCTTTTACGCCCGCATCTTTTGCGCGTTGAACAACTTCGTCGCGGTCAATATCAAAGGCTTCGCCGTCAATATGGCAATGTGAGTCAATATACATTTTCATCTAAAACCTTGAAATTAACTCTTCAGTGAACGCTTCAGTCCGTAAATCAAAAAGATTTTTAGCTTCGATTACTTTCGGTTTTTCAAATTTGATGGTTTTCAATGACTTGTCGAAAGCCACCAAATCCTCTGTGTTTTTGAAGGTGAAAACTATCTGAAAGAGCAAATTTTCCCTGACGGTAAATAAAAGAACCTGATTATCTCCGTTTGAATTACTAAATTCGATTCGATAAAAATCAACGCCATCAATTTTGGATTTAACCAGGTCTTTTGTGAGTTTTTGGGTTTTCGTGCGATTTCTTTTGATGTCTCGTGCGGTTAAGTCTAACTGAAGAATTGCAAAAGAGGCTTCGGCAGCAATTACGATCGAAGCGAAATTTTCATTCATTGCACCGCCCAATACCGCTGTCTTTTTTAAAGAAAGTTTGAGTTCGTCGCCATCCGTCGTGTCGTCTAATTGTGCTTCATTCTCGGCGATTTCCCGTAACGTGTTTAAGGTTTCTTCATCGAAGAATGTAAAGTCGTCAGGCATTTGCATTGTAAAACCGAAATAATTACTGTTAAAAATTCCGTTTTGCTTTGTTACCCCAAAGTCATCAGGCAAAGTGGCGGGCTTGAATTTCGCTTCGGGTATCTTGGTAATTTCAAACGAATCAAAATATTTGTCACGAATCTTTCCGAGAGCCGACAAACGAGTTTTTGGGAGAGTTCGCAAAGTTACAAATTCTAGAATGAAAAATCTTTGTTGGATGATAAATGAGCGGAAGTGCATATTAAAGTTCCCTTTTTGGATAATTGCTTCGCGTCCCAAATAACCGTTCAATTCTATATCTTTTTGAGAAATCAGTCGGTTTCCGTTGCCGGCAACTACCGAATTTATCGAATTGTTATATCGTAATACCTTTTCTTCATCGTCATTTATTTCGGCGGGAAAATCAAGAAAACCAATAGTCAACAAATATTCTTTAGTCAAAATTCGATTTTGCACCATATCCGTTTTCCCAAATGCCGCATCAATCTTTGAAACAGTTCGTTTCGGGTTTAGCGGAACTCTAATCTTGTAGCCGCCTTCTTCTGAAACAAAGTCTTTCCAATTATCTTTCTGAACCGTATTAACTACTTTTTTTTGTGAAATAACTTCGTTTGTAAAAACAAATACCATGGCAAAGTTAATAAAAAGAACAGCAATTTTTGACATTTTTATCCTCCTAGATAAATGAAAGTAGGTTTATTAAATCTATTTTAATCTGGCTCCATTTTTCACTTCTTCAAAAAATGAAGCCAGCGCAGGTGTATCGTCTTTCGCCAAAGAAGCCGCACAAATCATTCCATTTGATTCCAATCCGCGCATCATTCGCGGTTTGAGATTTGCGACGACAACTACTTTGCGACCAATTAAAGTTTCCGGCTCGTAATATTCTGCCAAACCAGCCAAAATCTGTCTAGGTTTTTCTTCGCCTAAATCAATTTCAAAGCGAAGCAATTTATCCGCTTTCGGAATGCGTTCGCAAACTTTTACTTCGCCGATTTTCAATTCGACTTTCAAAAAATCATCAATCGTGATGAAAGTTTCTTCTACTTTTGTTACTTCCTCTGCTGACTGCTGACTGCTGACTGCTGACTGTTCAATGATTTCACTCATAACTTTTTTTCTGTCAATTCGCGGAAAAACTCCGCTTGTTTCGCCGATTTTTGTTCCGGCTTGTAATTCTCCGTATGTTAAATTTTCAGGATTAATTGTTGCAATATCGTCATTTAGACCGATTTGCGCGTAAATATTTTTTGTCGCTTCGGGCATTACGGGATAAAGCAAAACGCACAACCATCGAAGCGTTTCGAGGGCGCGATACAAAACCGCATTGAGCGTTTCCGTCTGATTTTCATCTTTAATCAATTCCCAAGGTTTTACGTCGGAAATCATTTTATCAATTCGCGCAATTACAGCCCAAAGCGTTTCCAATGATTGCGAAAATTCGTAATTATCAAATTTTCTGATAAATTCTTCGCGTGCGTGTGCGAGAACGCCGACCAATTCTTGCTCGTCCGCATTTATTCCGGCGCGTTTGGCGTTTAAATAATTCGTTTCCTGAATCTTTCCGCTCGGCACAATTCCTTCACGATATTTCGTAATCATCGAAAGCGTGCGCGAAGAAAGATTACCCAAACCGCTTGCCAAATCTGCATTTGCGCGTTCGATAAGATTTTCGTAGCCGAATTTTCCGTCTTGACCGAATACCATTTCGCGCAAAACAAAATAACGCAAGGCATCGGTTTGAAAATGTTTGTGTAAAATATCAAGTCGAATTACATTTCCCAATGCTTTGCCCATTTTTCGACCTTGATTATCAAGCCACAAACCGTGTGCATAAACTGTTTTCGGCAATTCTAAACCTGCCGCAAGCAAAAACGACCACCAATAAACCGTGTGAAAACGCAAAATATCTTTGCCGACCAAATGATTCGCATTTGACCAATATTTTTCAAAACCTGACTTTTCAGAATTGCCGTAACCTATTGCAGTTATGTAATTTGAAAGCGCGTCAAGCCAAACATACATCACGTGATTTTCGTCTTCAGGAACAGGAACGCCCCACGCGACCGATTTTTTTTCACGCGAAATCGAAAGGTCTTGCAAACCTTGTTTGATAAATGCGACGACTTCGTTTTTTCTGCCTTCAGGGCGCAATTTTTCGGGATTTTCTTCGATAATTTGCAAAAGTGTTTCGCCGTAATCCGAAAGTCGGAAAAAATAACTTTCTTCTTTGACTAAATCGAGCAGTTTTTCGTGAATCAAACAACGCGGAATTTCTTCGCTGTCGCGCAATTCATATTCGGTTTAGGTCTTAAATTCCGCGCAATTCGGACAAAACCAAGCTTCGTAAAAACCTTTGTAAATCGTTGAATTACCTTTCGGAGTTTTATTTCCGGCAATTTTTCGCCACAGAGTTTGAACGCCTTCGTAATGAAATTCGGAAGTCGTCCGCATAAAAATATCGTAATCGGTCAAACCGAAGTCAGCGAACATTTTCTTCATTTCCGACGAAATAAAATCAACATATTCCTGCGGCGTTTGATTATTTGATTCGGCAACACGTTGAATATTTACGCCGTGTTCGTCCGTTCCTGTTAAAAAGAACGTATCAAATCCGCGCTGTTTTTTGTGTTTGATAATCGCGTCCGCCACTGTCGTCGTGTAAAGATGCCCAAGATGCGGCAAGCTGTTGGCGTAATAAATCGGCGTTGTGATGTAAAAAGTTTTCATATCGTAAAGAGAAAATAGTAAATCGTAAATCGCAAATAGTAAAATTCCACTATTCACGATTTACGATTTTTAATTAGCTGATTGTTTTACTTTCGATTCGGCTGCGCTTTGGCAAATTCGTCATCTTTGTTGTAGCGCGGCATTTTTTTCATTTTTGAAATGTCCAAAGCGATTGCAAAAACTACGTCCAAAGACTGCACCATTCCGTCAAAACGCCAATCTTCGCTGAATTCGTCAGACGGCTGATGATAATGATTCCGGTTGAAATCCAAAAAGAATTTCTCTGCAAAATCCTTCGGTTTTCCCACATAATCATCGCCGCTCTGAATGCTCAACGCGGGAACGCCGCCTTTCGCAAACGGAAAATGATCGGAGCGGAAAAAGAATCCTTGTTCGGGCAGACGGTCGGGCAAATACGTCATCTGACGCGATTTCAACACGTCTTGCACAACTTCCCAAAGATTCGAGCGATCTGCGCCCAATGCGCCGAAATTCTTAGTCAATCCGAGAAAATTTCCGCCGTCAATGTTAATGTTTGCGGCAATTTTAT
>CALMEH010000852.1 GCA_937863115.1 uncultured Acidobacteriota bacterium | reverse complement strand
TTTTGGGTTCGGTTTTGGCAGGCAGTTTTTTGATTATGGCGATTGTCGGCGGAACAATTTATAGCTCGGTATATTTGAATGAAAAAATCAAAGAACAAATAAACCGCGTAACAACCAGCGAATCGCCCGTAAAAAACCAAAAATCAGCGGTCGAACAGCCGTCGCCGCGATTGCAAACGCCGTTTCAACCCATTTCAAATGCTAACGCAAATGTCAATAAACCTTTGGAAAACAACAGCTATGCCGGCAATTTCACGCCTTCAAACAACAATGCCGCCGTCAATGTGAACAAATCGAATTCGGATTCAAACATCAGGTTTGAACCCGAACTTATAACATCGAAATTCTACGAATCGGCTTCGGGAAATCTGCCGCTTGACGAAAGAATTTACGGAACAATTTTTGATAGCCTCCAAACTCGTTATGCAAATTTCGAGATTCTATTAAATTTCGATTCGGTTTCCCACAAACGTCGAATTCCTTTCAAAGTCGTCTGGTATTATGGAAAAGATGAATCGGTAATTTCGAGAAACGCCGGTTTTATCGAAGTTCCCGCGTATGAAAACAGCCAATATTATGCATTCGGTTACGGCAGCAACAATTACGGAAATTTACAAACAGGCAGTTATCGCGTTTCAGTCGAATTATCTGAAAACTTTTATGTTTCAAAGAATTTTACCGTCCGGTAAGGCAATGGAAAATTTTTTGCGTTTATCGAAATGATTTGTATAATAATCAAAATGGCAAGCAATTAAGGAAATTATTAAATCGAATCGCAATTCAAGAAATGAAGATGCTCGAAGAAGCCGATTATGTCCGGGTAGAAAAAACATTGCAGGCACTGTCTGGCGTGAAAAAATCCGATTCACAATTGGGTTCAATGATAAACGGCGTTTTGAATAAACCTTTCCCCGACGATTTAAAGTTAAACTGCATTCAAATTTTGGGTAATATTCAATACGCCGATGCGGTTGAAAATTTAATCGTAATTCTGCTCGACGCGGCGGAAATTCTCGATCTTCGGGTTGCGTCCGCGGATGCGCTCATCAAAATAAATCCGCCGAATTTGCCGCTCGTTTTTCGTGATGTTTTGGAAAACAATCGAATGAATCCGAAAGTTCGCGGCGCGGTAGTCAAATATGCGGGAAAATTAAAACTCGCCGAATTTACCGCCGAACTTTTATCTATTTTAAAAACCCGAACAACCGATTTAATACTGCTTCAAACGACCGGGCAGGCTTTAATCGAGATGAACAACCGAACCGTGATTTCTGATCTAATCGAAATTCTCAACAATAAATCGCTCGACGGCGAAGGCAGAAGAAACGCCGCCATTGTTTTGGGCGCAATTCAGGCAAAGGAGGCGATTTCTTCGCTCAGAAAAATTTTACAAACGGAAGTTTCGCCCAAATTGCGAATCTGCGCCGCCGAAGCACTGGGCAGAATGTCGGCGGAGGAAGCGACCGAAGATTTGTCCGGCATTTTCTCCGGCAAAACCGTTGACCGCTACGAAACGGAAACGGCGGCTTTAGCTTTGTGCCGAATGAAAAGCGCAAAGGTTTTTTCCGAACTTCTTTCGATTATTCAGAACAACAAAGCGGATTTTGAAGTCCGAAAATCGCTGATCAACGGTTTCGGCACGACCCGGCTAAGAAAAGCCGTCGGAACTTTATTCGAGGTTTTACAAGATTCTTCGTCCGATTTGCTAATTCGTATTTCAGCGGCAAAAGCAATCGGAAAAATCAATGATCCCGCCGCCGCCGGAAAACTTTTCGAACTTTTACAAAATCCCGCGTTCGACGCTCGTCTGCGGGGCGGCATCGCCGAATCTCTGGCTGAAATGAATGTCCGCGATTTAATTCCGAAATTCACCGCAATTTTGAAAAATCGTTTCGCCGATTTCAATTTCGATAATATATTTGCCGATGATTCGGGAAATTTGAAAAATTCCGACGCAGTGATAAAACTCAAAGAAATTATTCCGAACGACGAACCTCCCGGTTCGTGTCTGCGCGTAATGATTGAAGCTATCATCAACAAAAGAGTTTTCAACGAAAACGATATTTCGTATCTTTTCAAAATCATTAATCGCACCGATTACGCAAAAACAAAAATCGAATACTCCAAAATCCTTCTGAAAATCGGAGAACAAACAAAATTGCCGATTTCCGCGCCGAATGAAAAAATCAACGGAAAAATCAAAAATCTGTTCGGATTTTTCACATCGTTTTTGCCGAAAAATAAATCTTTCAAAACAAAATAGAGCATTTTCGATGTTTGTTTTTGTATCGTTTCAAAAACATTAGCAAAAATTGCGGCGATTAGTGTTATGATTATGCACAAATAGTTTTTGTCCGAAAAAAAAATAAATATTTGAGAAATATGGCTATATTACTCGGAATTGACGGAACGGGTCCGAAAACCGATGAGGCGTATCAAAAAAAATTTCAAAATAATTTTGTCAATAAAATTGTCCGTGATTCAAGCATAAACCCCGAAAACAAGAAATATTTGCGCGGACCGACGTTTATCGGCAGCGGTTTAATTCATTCTATTGACACGGGTTTCCGGTTCGTCATTGAAAGATATTCAATCACGAAAGAACCAATTTTATTGACTGGTTTCAGCCGCGGCGCGGCAGGCGTAATCGTGATTGCGGAAAAACTGCGAAAACGGCAAATTCCCGTCACGGCAATGCTTTTGTTCGATGCCATCGGGCGGCATTTGCTCGTAAATGCGAAAACGATTCCCGAAAATGTCGAAACCGTTCTGCATCTGCGCCGCGATCCGACGGTCGGCTCGAGAGAAATGTTCGGAAACACGGGAACAAAATGGAATCCGCCGACGATTTATGAAGAAGAATTTTTTTTCTGCACGCACGGCGGATTAAAGAAAGTTTTCCTGACGGCTTAACAAAAATAACTTTTAACGAAGACACCGAAGGCTCAAAAAAAGTTTGGCAAAAGGCGCAGACTTTTATCGAAAAACACGGCTTTTTCGGATAAAAACTTGAAACCTGATAACTTACAAAAAACTCCTGAATTAAAACACTCGACAAGAAAATGAACGAATACACAAATTGCAACTTACAAGGAAAATCTTTCAAAAACCGAAAAGACCTTGCCGGCGTAAATTTCGCCGGATCGGATTTAAGAGGTGTAAATTTTGAAAACGCCGATTTGAGCGGTGCTGATTTCAGCAATGTGCAATGCGGCGTAACGCGAATTTGGACGTATTTT
>CALMEH010000851.1 GCA_937863115.1 uncultured Acidobacteriota bacterium | reverse complement strand
AAATTTAATTAAAATCGCCGCGCCCGCCGTTTTGCAATTTACGATTGCGACGGCAAGTTGGAGCGCACTTGTCCGTGTGATGTCGGGCTTCGGCAGTGATGCGATTGCGGGTTACGGCATCGGTTTGCGCGTCGTCATTTTCGCACTTCTTCCGGCAGTTGGTTTGAGCAATGCGGCGGCAACGCTTGTCGGGCAAAATCTCGGCGCGGAAAAACCGGAACGCGCCGAACGCTCCGTTTGGAAAGCAGCAATCATCAACGGTGCCGTTCTCGGTGCGGTGAGTTTGATTTTTCTAATTTTTCCGCAACAAATTATCGGATTTTTTACCCAGGAACAAGCGATTTTGCAATACGGCATTGAATCGCTCCGCATTATTGCTTACGGCTTTGTTTTCTATGCTTTCGGGATGGTTTTTGAAGCATCGTTTAACGGCGCGGGCGACACTTGGACACCGACTTGGTTGAATTTTTTCATCTTTTGGGTGTTTGAAATTCCGCTCGCTTACGTCCTTGCATACCATTTCAATTTTGGTCCGAGCGGAGTTTTTTGGGCAATTACGATTGCTTTTTCAATGCTGGCAATCGTTTCCGCGCTTCTCTTCAAACGCGGAAAATGGAAATTGAAACAAGTTTAAGAAATTTATCCATAGAAATGCACATGGATTAATACAGATTTTATTAGATTTTTTTCTGTATGCATCTGTGTTAATCTTTGGATAAATTTATGTATTCAATCGAATTTCCAAATCCGCGAACGCACAAATTTTATGATTATGTTCAAGTCGGTTCGTATTATTACGACGCTCACGACATAATCATTTTCGGGGGCGATTTGACGGTTGAAAATTTACGAAAAGCATATCGCAGCGGCATTTTTCCGTGGCATATTGAAGGCTTACCTCTGCCTTGGTTTTGTCCCGAAAATCGGGCGATTTTGGAGTTTTCAGAACTTCATATTCCGAAAAGTTTGCGAAAGGAATATGCGAAAACCGAATTTACTTTTTCGATTGACAAAGACTTTGAATCGGTCATCAAAAATTGTTCGCGGGCAAAGCGCAAAGACGGCTACGGAACTTGGATAACGCCGGATTTTATGCGCGTTTATGGCAAATTTCACGCGGCGGGCGACGCACACAGCGTTGAAGTTTGGGATGAAAACGAACTCGTCGGCGGACTTTACGGCGTTGACGCAGGCGGTGTTTTTTGCGGCGAAAGTATGTTTTTTACGCGCTCGAACGCTTCAAAATTCGCACTTCTTCATTTGATTGAACATTTGAAAACACACGGTGCAACGTGGCTTGATGTTCAGGTAATGACACCGCATTTTAAGGTTTTAGGCGCAAAGGAAATTTATCGAACAGAATTTTTGGATAAGCTCGAAGAAACACAAAAAACGAATTTGAAACTGTTTTGAACATAAATTCGTGAGTGATTCAAAATAATCGAAAAATCTTCGCAATAGCTGATAGGTGATAATTTTGCGTGTAGGCGTAACAAGATTTCTTAAACCATCAGCTAAGCACTCAAGCAATATTCATCAAAATATCTTTTGATGAAATCGGATTTTGTATTCTGGTTCGATATGGTTGAAAATATGTTTTCTTTTCTTTCCACATTTCGCCAACGCTCCATTTATTCTAATTAGCAAAGAAATTTAATCCACAATATCAAATCTTAAAACAACGATTTTTGAGTTTCCAAATTACCCGCGTCTTTCGTCCTTTGCCCCAAAAGTTCTTTCAATTTGTTTGCGCTGGCGGGCGCGTGTCCTTCGTAGAAATTGCTGAAATAGATGTGTTTTTCCGTGGCTTTTAGGTTTTTGATTTCGTTTGCCCACATTTGCAAATTTGTGTCTTGATGGCGATAAATTTTGTCGAAAGCAGTCAAATCGCGTTCGCCCATATAGCGGACGTAGGCAAAATTGTTTTCGAGTTTTTCCATCGCTTCAAACGTCAATTCGCGCGGAATCCAACTTCCTTCGACAAGCGCAAG
>CALMEH010000850.1 GCA_937863115.1 uncultured Acidobacteriota bacterium | reverse complement strand
GACGAAAGCGAAGAGATTGCGGTCGAACTCATGCCGCTCGCTGAGGCGCGCGCCGCCGGACTTTCTATGATTCCGACTTCAACCGGCGCGGCAAAAGCCGTTGCGCTCGTCATTCCCGAATTAAAAGGGAAGTTTGACGGCATTTCCGTGCGCGTTCCGACTCCGAATGTTTCGCTGGTTGATGTCGTGATGAACGTCGAAAAAGAAACTTCGACCGAAGAAGTCAACGCTGTTTTGAAGGAAGCGGCAAACGGCGAACTCAAGGGAATTCTCGCATTTAGCGAAGAACCGCTCGTTTCGATAGATTTTCGCGGCAATCCGAATTCGTCAATCGTTGACGCGGAAAACACGAAAGTCATTGGCGGAACTTGTATCAAAATTCTTTCGTGGTATGACAATGAATGGGGCTATTCGTGCCGTGTGCGCGATCTGGTTAAGTTTATTGCTGCTAAAGGATTGTAAGAAACTTTAAATCTAATAAAAAAAACGAATAAATCGGTAATTTCAACTGATTTTATTCGTTCTTTTTTTCTTTTTATGCTAGATTGTTTACAAATAAATTGGTTTTAGGAATTTAATATGAAAAATCTATCGGCTAAAATATTAATCGGGTTTATTTTCATCGCAGTAAGTTTTAACACAAATCAAGCCTTTGGTAAGATAAATGTTCAAACCGAACCTGTGACGGTTTTTTCGTTCAATGAAGAAAAATCTTTCGGCGTTACGCAGAAAGCCTATGATAAAATAAAAATCGGAATGTCATTGCGGGAAATTTGTCGGATTATCGGTTCAAATGGCGAAGAAATGACTCGTTCAAGAGGCGGCGGTAGCACATTTACTTCTCACAAATGGGAAGGAAAAGATTATGCAATCATTACTGCCGTTTTCAAAGATAGTATTTTGACGAATAAATATGAGGCGAATTTGAAGTAATTCATTGCCTACAAAAGTTTATAGGCAAATTTTCAGCCGCAGATAAACGCAAATAAACGCAGATTAATCAGAAAAAAATCCGCGTTTTTCCGCGTCTATCTGCGGCAAATTCGCTTTAAATAAATATCAACTTGAATATTTCAAAAATTAAGCAAAATTTGTTCGCAAAATTTTTTGTAATAATACGTCTGTCAAATGATAATATTTTCATACCAAACTAAAAAAAATTAGGAGAATCAGATATGCCGATACTAATTGGAATTGACGGAACAGGCGGCGGAACTATTCCGGGAAGTAAGCGTGATGCGCGTTATGATATTGATTTTGCAAATAGTTTTGTATCGAAACTGTGCAAATTTAAGCCGAACGCACTTTATTGTCGCGGACCTGTAACGCTCGGCGGCGGACTCGATATTGCGATCTACAGTAGCTTGAAATTTATCGAATCTAAACGCAAAGAGTTAGGCGAAAGCGAACCGATTTTAGTTACAGGTTACAGTCGCGGCGCACTCGGCGCAATGGTTGTCGCCCAGCGTTTGCAGAGAGATAACATCAAAGTTCGTGCGGCAATGCTGTTTGATTGCGTTGACCGACACGGTGATTATGACGCGGAAGTCGTGCCGAATAATGTTGAAAATATTTTGCACGTCATCCGCAATCCTAAAGCAAAAT
>CALMEH010000849.1 GCA_937863115.1 uncultured Acidobacteriota bacterium | reverse complement strand
CAAAAAATGCTGAAAGAAGTTTCGGCAAAAAACATCGAAAATTCGATTCGCAAACTTGTTTCTTTCGGGACGCGCAATACGCTTTCCGAGCAAAATAACCCGACACGCGGAATCGGCGCGGCGCGGGATTGGATTTTTGCGGAAATGCAGAAAATATCGAATGATTGCGGCGGTTGTTTGACGGTTGAAAAGCAATCTTTTGAACAGCCGAAAGCGAATCGGATTCCGCAACCGACGATTTCGACAAATGTTGTGGCAACCTTGAAAGGAACGACAAATCCCGAAAGAATTTATGTTGTCAGCGGTCATTACGATTCGATGTGTTCGTCGCCGATTGACGCGGTTTGCGACGCGCCGGGCGCGAATGATGACGCTTCCGGCACGGCGGCGGTTATCGAAATGGCGCGTGTAATGTCGAAATACAAATTCGATGCGACGATAATTTTTATGGCAGTCGCGGGCGAAGAACAAGGCTTGCTCGGCGCGGCATATTTTGCCGAAAACGCGAAAAAAAATAATTGGAATATCGAAGCGATGTTCACCAACGACATTATCGGCGGCGTTACGACTGCAAAAAATTCTCCTGACAGAAATTCCGTCCGCGTTTTTTCGGAAGGCGTTCCGTCGAACGAAACCGAACAAGAAGCCAACACGCGGCGCGGAACAGGCGGCGAAAATGATTCGGCTTCGCGTCAGATGGCGAGATTTATCAAAGAAACTGCTGATCTTTATTCACCTAAATTCTCTGTAAAAATGATTTACCGGCGCGATAGATATTTGCGCGGCGGCGATCATATTCCGTTTCTCGAACGCGGATTTACCGCCGTCCGATTTACCGAACCGAACGAAGATTATGACCATCAGCATCAAAACGTGCGAACCGAAAACGGTAAATTTTTCGGCGATACGATTGAGTTTGTAGATTTCGGATATGTTGCAAACGTAACGAAAATCAATGTTGCAAGTTTGGCGCGTCTGGCGTTTGCTCCGGCGCGTCCGAAAAACATCGGAATGGTTACGACACGGCTCGGAAACGACACGGAATTAAAATGGGACGCAGTTGCAGAAAACGATTTGGCAGGTTACGAAATCGTCTGGCGCGACACGACTTCGCCCGTTTGGACAAATTCGCAAACGGTTGGAAATGTTACAAATTTTGTGATGAAAAATATGTCGAAAGATAATTATTTTTTCGGTGTCCGCGCCGTTGACAAAGCGGGCAACAAATCGCCCGTGAGCTTTCCGCGTCCGGTGAGATAGTTCGATTTTTGATTTGGAATTGCGAATTAGATGTTGAATAAACGACCGATCCAAAATCAAAAATCGAAAGGCTTTTCGCCGAACATCTTCGCCCCGCCGATAGAGACGTAAGCGGCATAAGCCATAGCTCCAAACACAATTGCCAGTCCGGTTAAGGTTGGTGCAAAAAGGATGTTGTTTGGATCAAAAGTCTTTGGAAACGCATTAATGAAATTTCCAAAAAAAACTCCACGAAAAAAGTGTAACGATTCCAAACCGATTAAAGAAAAACATCACGGGCAAGAGAGAAATTCCAAAAATTATCCACACAAACAGACTGGATCCGGATGTATCCTGTCGGGTAACAACCCAAATAACTAAGAATGTGTCAAGAGTAGAAACAAAGAAGCAAACAAGCAAAAGCGAGTTTGCCGTAACAATGAACCAAAAGCCCTTTGCTTGAACGAACTCTTGAAGCGTCTTGATAGTCGGTTTTATCACCCGCGCCAATGGAAAAAACTTTCTATCGGTTGTCTGAATGAAGAAACGAATTTTGACCATAACGGCTCGTTAAATTGCGGTAAGTCGTTTCTTTTCTTCTTATACGGAGTCAACAAAGTAACTCCTTGATTTGCTAAAGTCTGTTTTAATTCTTCGTCCGCGTAGGCTTTATCAGCAAACAGATGCGGCGTTGGAACGATTGGATTCTGCTGTTTGAAAGCGGTTAAATCGTGTTTTGAAGCCTTCGAGAGAAACAGACACACGGGCAGCGGCAAAGTTTTCAGGCGACGAATTGCCAAAATTATTGTTAAAAGAAATTGTGTTCTCATCTTCATTTTTCGTTATTCTCCTAAAAATTTTCTTTTCCGTTATTACTTAGTTGGTGTGCCAGCTTGAAGCGTGGCGTTCTTTTGTCCAATAACTAACGCGACTTTTTTTAAGCAAAGTGCTAAAAAAAATGTTAAAAATTGTGGTATTATTTCCCAAATGCAAAATCCCCTCGATATTACTGAACTCTTGCAAGATTGGAGTAATGGCAAAGTGGAAGTTTTAGAAAAACTAATGCCCTTGGTCTATGACGAATTACGCCGCCAAGCCTCACAGTTTTTAAGCAAAGAGCGTCAAGGTCATACTCTGCAAGCGACTGCCCTTATTCATGAAGCATATC
This sequence comes from uncultured Acidobacteriota bacterium, assembly GCA_937863115.1. GTDB lineage: Bacteria > Acidobacteriota > Blastocatellia > Pyrinomonadales > Pyrinomonadaceae > CALMEH01. The sequence continues at coordinate 2,551 of CALMEH010000849.1, read as the reverse complement.
TCAAACTAATCGAACAAAGAGAAGTTAAATGGCAAAACCGCGCCCATTTTTTTGCGCTCGCATCAACGGCAATGCGGCGGATTTTGGTGGATTATGCACGAGAACGCCATCGAAAAAAACGCGGCGGAAGCGCGGAAAATCTGCCATTGGACGAGGCTTTGCAGATTTCTTCAAACGAAAAATCGGTTGACATTATCGCGCTCGATGAAGCTCTAAACCGTCTGGCAAAACTGAGCGCACGCCAAGCGCGAGTCGTCGAACTCAGATATTTCGGCGGTTTAAGCAATGACGAAACCGCCGAAATTTTAGGAGTTTCAAAAGGAACAGTCAAAAACGATTGGAATTTAGCAAAGGCTTGGCTCAAACAAGAGATAAAAAAGTGATGTTTAAATTTCTCGTGAATTTTCCGCGACCTGTGAGATAAAAAAATTATGAATTTATTTGACCAACAAAAACGTGAAGCAATTATCGCTCGAATTAACAATTTAACGCCCGAAGCAAAAGGGCTTTGGGGAAAAATGAATGTGAATCAGATGATTTGTCATTGCACGGACGGCTTGCGCGGCAGTTTGGGAGAACTCGACGGCAAAACCGACGAGAGCAATTTTTTGAGCCGCAGTTTGATTAAATTTTTGGTGCTTTACGTAATGCCGATTCCGAAAGATGTGCCGACTTCAAAGCGCGTTGACCAGATGCAAGACGGCACGAAACCGACAGATTTTGAATCTGACCGAAAAACTTTGCTTGAATTCATCGAAAAAATGACCTCGAAACCCAATGATTTTGCGTGGTCGTCGCATTTCAAATTCGGCGCAATGAATCGCAAAGAATGGGGAATTTTGAGTTACAAACATATTGACCATCATCTCAAACAATTCGGTGTTTAAGGTGAGAACAGCCCGCTCAAGCAGGCTGTTTTGACAAAATTTGTGTAGATTTACAAACCGCGCAGTTGAACTCTTTCGCCCGTGTAAGGTCCGCCGGCAATGTTTGGTATAACTGTGCCGTCGAGTTCGATAAAATCAACTGCCGAATCAATTCTGAGATTGTTTAATCCGGTAAATCTCGCCGAATTGCGAACTCTGACGCGCCCGACTTGCACACCTTCTTCGGGGTCAAAGGCAAACAGTTCAAAGGTATAAACCGCGCCGCACCGCCGCGAAGCCCAAACGCCGTGTGCCGGACCTTCCGTTAAAGTTACCAGAAGGCTCGAATTTTCAACAAAAGTTCCGTCCGCACCGAAAGTTTGATAAGCGTAGAAAGTTTCTGCCGGAGTCGCGCCCGAAACGGTCATATACCAACTGCCCGTGATTCTGCCGCCGCAAAGCGAATTTTCTTTGTCCGTTGACTCATCTTCCGCGTAAGCCGCTTCGACTCGCGCCAGAGATTCTTTGTCAACTATCATGTTTCCGCTTTTCGCGGCTTCGACGGTTTTCACCCAATCAACGCCTTTGAAAAGTTTCTGCGCGTTTGCGCCGATGCTCAATCCCAAACCGATAACCAATAATACTACTAATTTAAATTTCATTTTTTTGCTCCTTTTTTTCCAAATAATTTATTTTATTTTTGCCTGCGCCGCGCTTGTTTTGGCGGCTCATTTATAAAAACGCGACAGTTTGCGGAAAATTGGCTCAAAAAAATCGAAAAAAATTTGACATATTGATTTGAACGGCGTAATTTCAATGCGAAAAGCAATTTTATGGAGGAAGATTCAAAAGACATAACGCAACTTTTGCAAGCATGGGGCGATGGCAGACGCGAGGCTCTTGATGCGATTGTGCCACTTGTTTATGACGAATTGCGCCGTCAAGCGCATCATTATTTGCGCCGTGAACGCGCCGAACACACTTTGCAAACAACGGCTTTGGTCAACGAAACGTATCTGAAATTGGTCGAACAAAATCGTGTTGTTTGGCAAAATCGCGCACATTTTTTCGGCATTGCAGCAAATCTGATGCGGCGGATTTTAGTTGATTATGCGAAAACAAAACATCGCGCAAAACGTGGAGGAAGTGCGGAAAACCTGCCGCTCGAAGAAGCATTTTATGTCGCCGGAAGGGAAGAAACGCAAGTTGATTTGCTTCATTTGGACAAGGTTTTGAATGAACTTTCGGAAATAGACGAACAGCAGGCAAAAATTGTCGAGCTTCGATATTTCAGCGGTTTGAGCATCGCGGAAACTGCTGAAGTTCTGAAAATTTCAACCGCCACTGTCAAACGCGATTGGCAAATGGCAAAGGCTTGGCTGCACCACGAATTGAGCAAGTGAAACGTGAAAACTGGCAAAAAGTTAAGCAGATTTTCAATGATGCGCTCGAAGTTTCGCCGTCTGAGCGTGAAGAATTTTTGACGAAAGTTTGCGCGGATGATAAAGATTTGCGGCGCGATGTCGAGGTTTTGCTCACATCTTTTCAAGATGATTTTTTGGAAAACCCTGCGGTCGGACAAGTCGCCGAAATAATTGCCGAAGAACAAAATCCCTTCAAATCGGGCGATAAAATCGGCGATTACCGAATCATTAAACCGCTTGGCGCGGGCGGACAAGGCGCGG
>CALMEH010000848.1 GCA_937863115.1 uncultured Acidobacteriota bacterium | reverse complement strand
TGTTCGGATTGCTTCTCGCTTTCGGACTTGGCGCAATGCACGCAATGTCGCCCGGACACGGCAAAACCGTTGTCGGCGCATACCTTGTCGGTTCACGCGGAACGCCGAAACACGCAGCTTTTCTTGGTTTGACCGTTACAATCACGCACACGCTCGGTGTTTTCGCGCTCGGATTAATTACGCTTTTTGCTTCAAATTATATTCTGCCCGAAAAAATAATGCCTTTCCTCGGTTTTATTTCGGGTTTATTGGTTTTGTATATCGGTTTGACAATGTTTAAGACGCGATTGTTTTCAATTTTAGGTTGGGAAAAATCCGGACATCATCACCATCACGGACACGAACATCATTACGCCGAACATTCACACTCGCATCACGAACATCACGCGCACGAACATCATTCACATCACGAACATTCGCACGACGAATTCACGCACACGCACGACGGACACACGCATTCGCATCTGCCGCCGGAACAAATTTCGTGGAAAAGCCTTTTGGCATTGGGCGTTTCGGGCGGACTTTTACCGTGTCCTTCGGCACTTGTCTTGATGCTTTCGGCAATTTCGCTCGGACGTGTCGGCTACGGTCTGATTCTGACAATCGCCTTCAGTTTCGGTTTGGCGGCAACTTTGACGGCTGTCGGTTTTGTTTTTCTCTATCTCGGAAAAGCGTTTGGCGGTTCGCGTCTGGCAGAAAATCGAATTTTTAGAGCCTTGCCTGTCGCAAGTGCATTCATAATTGCGTGTGTCGGCGCGGTTATTTGCTATAATTCAATAGCATAAACTTTAAAGACGATACATTATGAACATAATTCTTTTATTTTCAACCGCTTCGACTTTCGCAATTTTAGGTTTAGGTTTTCTACTCGGCTTAAAACACGCCACCGAAGCCGATCATTTAGCCGCAGTCGGCACAATGGTTTCGGAACGCAAAAGCCTTTGGAGTTCGATAGTTGTCGGCGGACTTTGGGGCTTAGGGCATACGATTTCGCTTTTCGTTGCGGGAATTTTTGTGCTTTTTCTAAATTTTCAAATCAGCGAAAAAACCGAACGAATTTTAGAGTTTTGCGTCGGTATTATGCTTTTGGTTTTAGGTTTGAATGTCCTCAGAAAATTTCTTAAAGGCGGAGAACTCCACTTTCATGCACACGCACACAACGCGCACGAACACACGCATCCGCACACACACACACACAAAGACGAACCGCATACGCATCACGGATTTTCATTCAATCCGCGAGCTTTAATTATCGGAATGATTCACGGTTTGGCGGGAAGCGCAGCATTGATGCTTTTGCTGATTCCAACCATAGAATCAAAAACAGTCGGCTTGATTTACATTATAATTTTCGGCATCGGCTCAATCGGCGGAATGATGATTATGAGTTTTTTGGTCGGTCTGCCGTTTCATTTTACAGCGTTTCGCGCCGGCAATCTCAACCGAATTTTACAAGGCATCGCCGCTCTTGTCAGCATCGTTATCGGTCTGACGATCATCTACGAAAAAGGCGTTACAGAAAATTTGTTCGGATAAAAAATTCAAAATTCTTAATAGAAAAAGTTTGAGAAACTCTAGTTTGTCAAACCGCTGACCATTCAACAAACTAAAGTTCGTTGAACATTTGCATTAGACAATATTGGAATAATGTGATTATTTATCTAAATACGGATGAATATGAGAAAAGAAACTCGCCGAATTTTGAGATCGTTCTGGCAGACGAGTATTGCCGCCGGATTGTTGTTGTTCGGGATGTCCTGTTATGAAGCTCAGAAGGAATCTCCTTCCGCCGAAACAAAAAAAACACAGACGAATTCCAGCCCGCGAATTGTCAGCTACGAAACGAAAACGCCGAACACTGTCGAACCGACACAAACCGGCGAGACGACACAAACCGGCGGTGAAGTAGTCAGAACACTTAAACTTTCCAGCCAAATGATGGGGCGCGATATGCCTTATCGTGTTGTCGTGCCAACCGATTACGACACAAAAACGGCAGACCGATATGCAGTCGTCTATCTCTTGCACGGTTTGACCGGACATTTTAACGATTGGACGGATCGCGGAAATATTACCGGGCTTGCTGCGAAATACAATCTCATTCTCGTTACACCCGAAGGCAACGACGGTTGGTATTCCGATAAAGGAGGCGATATGTATGAAAGCTATATCGTCAAAGAATTGATACCGGAAATAGACAAATCTTTTCGGACTTTTCCCGACCGCGACCACCGCATTATTGCCGGACTTTCGATGGGCGGCTATGGCGCAGTCAAGTTCGGACTAAAATTCCCTGAAATGTTTTCGCTTGTCGGTTCGTTTAGCGGCGCATTTGTAACCGGAAGATGGAGCGAAAATGTCGGCGGCAATAAATTAATCGGCAAAAGTTTAGATACGGTTTTCGGTGCATTGAACAGCGAATCGCGCAAAGCAAACGATGTTTTCAATCTCGTTGGTGGAATTTCCGCCGACAGATTGAAAAATTTACCGTATATGTATCTTTCTTGCGGCACGGAAGATGTTTTTATAAAAACTAACCGCGAATTAGCGGCAAAGATGAACGAAAAGAAATTACCGAACGAGTTTCATTCTCCTGCGGGCAACCACGATTGGAATTTTTGGGCAAATCAAATTCGGGATTTTCTCGATGTCGCCAACCGCCGAATCAAAAAATAACCATTATTTCGGTGAAGAATTTTGACTTTGTTTACACATAGAGATGCCCGATTGAAATATATGACAATCTTGTGGCATAATCTGAAATCTAATTTTTCAATTTAGGTTTTTCCGAATGCCGTTTTTGAAGCAAGAAACTTAATTTTTAAAGGTTTTTATGAAATTATGCCCTCATTGTCAAACTGTTTATCATGATGATGACATATTTTTCTGTCTATCGGATGGCAACGCGCTTTTGGAAAACTACCGCAGGTTGGAATCCGAGCCAAGTTCGATGCCAACAGTTCCGCATTTTAGCGGAAGTCTGCCACCGAATAGTTTCAATCCGCCTCCGACAGTGCAAATGGGAACGCCGAATATTCAGTCTTTCGGCGAAACCGCAACTAAACCTTCTTTTATACCTCCGGTTCAACTGCCGCCGGCATCGAACTCGAATAAAAACGTGATTATCGCCGTGCTTGCCACCGCTTCCGTTTTTTTGCTAATCGGAGTAATTTTTCTAACGGTGAACAATTATTTGATTTCAAAGGAAACCGAAAACAAACCCGTTTCAAATAGTAATACACGCGAAGATAACAGCACCGCGAACCTCATTAGCAGCAATTCCGAAAACATTGGCGTGGCGAACAACAGTGGGAAAGATAAACAGGATAATATTGACGATAAAGACAAGAAAAAAGTTGAAGAAAGCAATATCAGCACGCCCGTTAAGAAAACGAATGACATTGATCGAAGTCTTCCAAATGGTATTTCACAACAATACAGCGGCTCATCATACTTTCCGAACAAAACTATACCGCTCACACTATCGCTTAAAAGAAACGGTCAAAGATTATCCGGATCGGCACAAACTCCTGATGATTATGATGATTTGTCAGGAACAGTGCAATCTGACGGCAGTTTCTATCTGAGAGGCTACAATGCCAAATTTGGAAAAGTAACCGGAATTTGGACAGGTAAAATAAGCGAAAGTGGTCAGGTTTCAGGAATTTGGACAAGCACCATTGACGGTTCGAGGGTTCGTTTTTCCGCTCGATGATTAAAAAAAATCAAGATAAATCGAAAGCTGTGTTCAAATTCAAAAATTATTTCTTACATCTTTTGCAAACCGCGCACAGGTTTTATAAACTTGGAATACTTCTCCGTAAAAACGTAATTCAAAGAGCGAAATGATTAGCTTTGATACAGAAACTTGCACTAATTTTGCAAGCGCAACAAGCCGCGAATGGCTTGAAACAAACGGCATCGGCGGTTTTGCTTCTTCGACGATTTCGGGCGCAAATTCGCGCCGTTATCACGGGCTTCTGCCCGCCGCGACGAAACCGCCTTTGGGAAGAATTACGATGCTTTCCAAGTTTGAAGAAACTTTGACGATTGGCGATAAATCGTTTGAACTTTCGTCAAATCAATATCCGAACGCGGTTAATCCGAATGGCTTTAAATATTTGAAATCATTTAGTTTAGACCCGTTTCCCGTTTGGCTTTTTGAAATCGAAGGCATCGAAATCGAAAAGAAAATTTTTATGCTTAACGGGCAAAATACAACTGTTTGTCAGTGGTCAATTAAAGATAAATCGCAAATTGCAAATCGCAAATCGCAAATCGAATTAAAGCCGCTTCTTTCGTTTGTTGATTATCACGCTTTGCAACACGAAACCGACACGATAAATCCCGAATTTAAAATTTCCGAAAACTGCGTTTCAATTAAGCCTTACAACGATTTGCCCGAACTTTTTTTCGCGCATAATGCCGAAAAAATCGAAACAACAGGATTTTGGTATCGAAATTTTGAATACGCGATTGAAAAAGAACGCGGTTTCGATTTTCGTGAAGATTTATTTCAGCCGTTTTCGTTACAATTCGACTTGGCTAATACCGCAACCGTAATTGTTTCAATGGAAAAGCAAGATTTTGCGGACGCGAAAAAATTTGAAAAATCAGAAATTTCGCGCCGCAAAGATTTGATAAAAAACGCGAAAGTAAAAACAGATTTTGCTAAAAATCTTGTTCTCGCGGCGGATCAATTTATCGTTTCGCGCGGCGCGGGAAAAACTGTAATTGCCGGTTATCCGTGGTTTTCCGATTGGGGACGCGATACGATGATTGCGCTTAACGGCTTGACTTTGGCGACGAATCGGACAGATATTGCACGAAATATTTTGCTTGAATTTTCCGAAAATTTGAGCGAAGGAATGTTGCCGAATCGGTTTCCCGATTCGAATGAAGAAGCCGAATATAACACAGTTGACGCAACGCTCTGGTATTTTGAAGCGATTCGCGCCT
>CALMEH010000847.1 GCA_937863115.1 uncultured Acidobacteriota bacterium | reverse complement strand
AAATGTGGCGAAATGCGCTTGAAACAAGAGGTTTTGAAGTTTATTTGGCGGATGATAACATCGTCGGCGTAATGAATTTGCTGGCAAATGCGGTCGGCGGAATAAAAGTAAAAGTTCCGGCATCGGAAGCGCAAGAAGCAACGCAATTCATTGAAGAATTTAATAATGCGGAGATTATTTTTGATGAAGAAAATGAAAGTTAATTTTTTAGCGGCGATTTGTTTGATTTCTCTTTTTTGTTCGGCTTCTTTTGCTCAAAAAACAGGTAAATATGCGAACCTTTTCAACGAAGAAAAACTGAAAACAACGATAAAGTTTCTGTCCGACGATGCTTTTGAAGGTCGTGCGCCTGGAAGTCGCGGCGGCGAACTTGCAGCGAAGTTTTTGGCGATGGAATTGCAGAGAATCGGCATCAAACCGGGAAATAACGGTTCTTATTTTCAGCCTGTTTCGCTTGTTGCCGCGAAAGCAAATCCGAACACGAAATTGAGTGTTTCTGGTGGCGGCGCGACGTTTGATTACAATTTCGGCAACGAATTTGTTGCCACGACCGGAACGCAGACCGAAAGTGTAAATGTTGATGCCGAGATGGTTTTTGTCGGCTACGGAATTGATGCGCCCGAACAGAAATGGAACGATTACAAAGGCGACAAAGACGATTATCGCGGAAAAATTCTCGTGATGATGGTCAGCGATCCGCCGGCGACCGAAAAAGAACCGAATCTTTTTGGCGGACGCGCTTTAACTTATTACGGACGTTGGACTTATAAATACGAAGAAGCCGCAAGACGCGGCGCGGCGGGCGTGATTTTGATTCATACGGACGAATCGGCGGGCTATGGCTGGAACGTCGTGGAAACTTCAAACGGAAATTGGCGTTACGAAGTTGCGCGGACGGCGACCGACAAAACGCCGTTTTTACAAGTCAAATCTTGGATGACCAACGAAACGGCAAAGCGCGTTTTCTTTTAAGGCAAACATAATTTGGACGAACTGCGCGAAAAGGCGAAAACGCGCGATTTCAAACCTGTCAAGCTCGGCGTTCGTGCCAAAATTGATTTGAAAAGCGAGATTAAACGGCTCGAATCGAACAATGTCATCGGCGTTTGGGAAGGCTCGGACGCGAATTTGAAAAACGAATATGTGATTTACACTTCGCATTGGGATCATTTGGGAATCGGCAAACCGAACGCAAAAGGCGACACGATTTACAACGGCGCATTAGATAATTCATCGGGTTGCGCTCAAACCTTGGCGATTGCCGAAGCCTTTACGAAATTGCCGAAAAAAGAACAGCCGAAGCGTTCGCAAATATTTTTGTTCACGACCGCCGAAGAACAAGGGCTTTTGGTCCATCTCAAAAGGCCGAGCCCCGGGATAGCGG
>CALMEH010000846.1 GCA_937863115.1 uncultured Acidobacteriota bacterium | reverse complement strand
TTAAGGGGGATTTGGGTGTGTTCCCGTTTTTGATAAACCCTGCCTTCGGTTGACAATTTTTGTTTTTTCAAAACCCGTTTGTGCCCCCGCCATTATAGCACGGACACTCAGAATTGTATTCATAACACTCTGCATCACAGGAAGCAGTTGCACTTTGACAAGTATGTTTTACCCCTTTTCTTACCCTAAAATCTTCAGCGCACTGAGTCCCGCCACCTTGAGCAAACTTCATATTTATTATTTGCAGACTGAAACGTCCAAAAACACCATGATTTTCATACTGTTTTTGACCAAGAGTTGGTTCACAACGGTATGGATAATTGCATTTGCCATATCCTCTGAAATCACTGTCACTGCTTGATGTAACTTGATTATCAGACCATCTTATAGCATACCGTTCCACAACTTGAATACTTCCTTCACTTCCAAAAATTGAACAATTATCAGTTACATCTCTAGTTGTAATAACATCATAAATTGGCTCACACCCAAAAATAACTTCTGAAAATGTAAAGAGAAAGGCAAAAACTATTAATATTTTCATTGTTTCTCTCCCCCATTAAGTTTTTGAATGTATTTTTCCAATTTAGACCGTAACTTTAAAAGTTCTTCTTTGTTTGATTGTAAAAATATTTTCTGATTTTTTTGAATTTGTCCCAAATATTGTAATAAGTTTTCCTTACCAGTAAACATTCCAGAGTTATAATTTGAAGATTTTGTGCTATCTGTGGTTTCAAAAGTAGAAACACTTTGAATAAGATTTACAATGGTATTGGAATTTAAATTGTCCGGTGATGATAGGTAGTTATTTAATAGGTTTAAACCTTTTGTTAATTGATTTTTTTCACCTTTTCTAATATCTTTGATTTCACTAATATACTGGTTTTCTCCATCGCTACTTCCATCTGTAAAAACAACGGACTGCAAAGTCAAACCACTTTTATAAAGTTTATCTTCTAAAGGAATTCTTAGTATAAAAGTGCCTTGCGGGGAAATTTCAGTTTTAATTTCAGAGTATATAAGTTCTACATTATAACTTTCATTTTCCTTATCATCTCCGACAGTTGCATAAAAACCATTTATATTTTTACTGTAATTGTTCTTTAACAAGAAGTGAACTTCTTTATCAATTATCTCATTGCTAATTATTTGTAATAATTGAGTTTTATTAATTATTACAAATTCATTTTTATTTATTGTTAATTCTTTAGACAAAAGGATTAAATCCTCTTTTGTGTTTTTAGATTCAATTATTGAAGAAACTGTGTTTAGAAGAATCAGTCCTAACAACACAACTATCATCACAATTATGAAAAAAATAATTTGATACGAACGAAAAGCAATATATCTTAATTTATTCATTAATTATCTCCTTTCTGCTCATGGAAGAGCGGTTAAAAACTTACAGAAAGGCTGTTTGGTCTTTGAAACGCTAAACAACCGCCGGGAGTTGCGACGTAGGGGATGAAGTTGTAGATTCAACAAAAACATATTAGAACACAATAATTTATCTGTCAAGATTTTTTTCGCCAGTAAAATCAAACGGGGTTTAAAAACTAAGGACAAGAATTTCTCTTTCGAATAAATTCTATTGAATTGAACAGACTTACGGTTTTTGTTTCGAGTAAATTATTTTTTCGGTAACTGCCGATTTACTTTACATTTTTCATTCGGGCTTTTATGCTAAATGCACAAACCGAAATTTCCAAAAGGTTATGAAAGATAAAGTTGCAATCATCACAGGCGCAAGTAGCGGAATCGGTCGGGCGACGGCTTTGCTTTTTGCAAAAAAAGGTTCAAAGGTTATCGCCGTCGGCAGAAATGAAAAGGAATTAAACGCTTTGCGCGACGAAGTTGAATTAAAAATTCAGCTTGCGGACGTGCGCGAGATAACGCAAGTCGAAAAATTAGTTACGGATACGGCTGATGCTTTCGGTAAAATTGATGTGCTGGTCAATGCGGCGGGAATTATTATGAACGGCTCGATTGAAGACACGAATCTCGACGATTGGGATAAAATGATGAATGTAAATCTGCGTTCCGTGTTTTTTATGATGCAAAAATGTGTGCCGCATCTTGAAAAAACGAAGGGAAATATCGTCAATGTTTCGAGCGTTGCCGGAACTCGCGCTTTTCCGAATGTTTTGGCATATTGTGTTTCAAAAGCTGGCATTGACCAATTGACGAAATGCGCCGCGCTCGAACTTGCGCCGAAAAATATACGGGTTAATGCTGTAAATCCGGGCGTTGTGGTTTCTAATTTGCACAAACGCGGCGGAATGGAAGAAGAAAGATATAAAGAATTTTTAGAAAATTCAAAGAAAACACATCCGATTGGACGGGTCGGTGAAGCTGCGGAAATTGCCGAACTTATTTATTTTTTAGCTTCGAAAAAAGCCGCATGGATAACCGGTGCAACCTATGCAATTGACGGCGGACGCGCCGAAACTTGTGCGAGATAGATTTTTGGGTTTCAAATTTCTGGTTTCAAGTTTCTCGTTTTTAACCTGAAACTAGAAATCTGAAACTAGAAACCAAATTCCAAATAATGAAATTTCAGCTTTTACCAAGCAGTTTTGAAGAAAATGGACAGGCTTCGCCGCGTCAACATTTGGCGTGTTTTGTGATTGATGATCTTGTGGCGATTGATGCCTGAAGTTTAGCGATGTCAACGACTTCAAACCAGAAAAAACAAATCCGTGATGTGATTTTGACTCACGCGCATCTTGACCATATTGCCGGGCTTCCTCTTTATATTGACGATTTATTTGCCACAATTCGCCGACCGATTCAGGTTTATGCCACTGAAGAAATTATCAAAACTCTTGAAAAAAATATTTTTAATTGGTCGGTTTATCCGCGTTTTTCCCAACTCAAAAACGATTTCGGAAAGGTAATGCAATATCGTGAATTTGAAGCGGGAGAAAAATTTAAAGTAAAGCATCTGAGCATTAAAGCCGTGAAAGTAAATCATAATGTTCCGTGTTTTGGGCTTATTATTTCGGACGACACGACAAAAGTTGCTTTTACGAGCGACACGGCGCGAATGGACGAATTTTGGAAAGTAATCAATAAGGAAAAAAAACTTTCGGCAATTCTGGTTGAATGCGCTTTTCCCAACGAACTTGATGAACTTGCAGATGTTTCTTATCATTTGACCCCGAAAACGCTCAAAAGGGAACTCGCAAAAATCAAAAATCAAAATTGTCCAATATATGTTGTCAACATCAAACCGATGTATCGAGAGCAAATCGTTAAACAAATCGAGGAACTTGACTTGGAAAATTTGCGAATTTTAGAAGTTGGGAAAATTTACGAATGGTAATTGAAAAGTGAGAGGTGAGAAATGAAAATTGAAGGTGAATAAATCTAATTTCTACCTTGTGTGCAACTAAATATTCCTTAAATATCGTGTGGCAATTACTTGAATTTAGCCGTGTAATTTATTGCACGGTCAGAGTCTAATTGATTTCT
>CALMEH010000845.1 GCA_937863115.1 uncultured Acidobacteriota bacterium | reverse complement strand
TTATCGTCGGCGCGGTTTATAATCCGTCGAATATGCCGCCTTATACTTTGCCTGACGAAAAAACGAAAATGACGATAAAATCCGATTCGTCAAAAGGTGGCGGCGGTTTCAACGAAATTCGTTTTGAAGACAAAAAAGGTAAAGAACAAGTCTTTCTACACGGACAGAAAGACCAGGACATCCGTATCAAAAACACGCGCCGCGAATTAATCGGCAACGACCGCCATTTAATTGTTTATCGAGACAAACGCGACCGCATCAAACGCGATGAGCATCTGATTATCGAACGCGATCTGATCGAAAAAATCGAGCGCGATTACCATCGCCACGTCGAAGGAAAAATTGCATTTAAGACCGATCAATCTTTTTCTCACGAAATCGGGCAAGGAAAATCGGAAAAAGTCGGCGGAAATTATGCGATTGATGCCGGACAATTTAACGTCAAAGCAAAAACCATCGTTCTCGAAGCCGAAACAGGCTTGACGATAAAAGTCGGCGGAAATTATGTAACGGTCAACGCCGCCGGAGTTCAAATCAACGGCACGATGGTTCTGATTAACAGCGGCGGCGCGGCTCTGCCGTGTATTCCCGGTTCGATTGTTCCGCCGCTCGACCCGGAAGAAGCGGAAATCGCTGACAACGCTGATCCCGGAAGCAAAGCTCCGACGTATAAAAATCAGCGAAGCAAGATTCCGAAGGCAAAAATTCCGTCATATACGAAACCGACGCATAAGCCGAAGGATCCAAAGAATAAGGATAAAAAATCTTGGATTGAAATTCATCTGGTTGATGACGAAGGTGATCCGGTGGCAGGCGAACGCTATCGCGTAACTCTGCCTGACGGTTCGACGCTTGCCGAAGGCACAACGGACGAAAAAGGTTTCGCCAGAGTTGACCATATTGACCCCGGAACTTGTAAAATTACGTTCCCGAATATAGACGGACGAGCTTGGAAAAATGCGTAAGCAATAATGAGGAGAATGAATAAATAAATGCCGAGAAAGGTTACAGCAAAAGTTGGTGATTCATTGTGCAATATCGCGTTTCTAAACGGTTTTGGCGACTGCAAACCGTTGCGCGAAGACCCGGCGAATGCTTATATCGTCAATCGTGTGGACGACCCCGGACAGGTTTTGGCGGGCGATATTGTTACTGTTCCCGATTTTATTGAGCATTCCGAAAGCAAAGGCACCGAACAGAAACATAAATTCGTCAAGCGCGACAATTTCGCTATCCTGCGATTTGTTCACGGTTCGGCAACCACCACTTTAAAAAATGATCGGACGCTGACTTTTTTGAACGTCAGCAACTATATTACCGATAAAGCCGGAAATCCTGATGGTGCAGCCGCGTTTCCTAATTCGGGTGTCAAAAATTTTAATGCCAATGCCGATAAAGACCAAGATGTTTTTAAGGTTGAAGTTTTCGATATAGATGCAACCGGCGATATAGATGTCGAATTGGAAGTGCTGAAACCGGTTTATGATGCAGCAGGGAAAGTTACGAAACACGAGCGATTTCCGGCGGCAATTCGTGCTGACCGATTGTTGACGACAAAGGCTTCAAAACAAGGCGCGACCAAGCGTTTTCGCACTTGTTATTTACGGCTCGTAAGCGATGCGGCAGACAAAGCCGCCGCCAATGACCAGACGTTGCTTGCGTCGGATATGTATGACGCGGCAGATGCGGCGGCGAAACAAGTTGAGATTTTAGACCAAAAAGTTAAAGCATCTTATACGATTGCGAAATGTCCGATGAGTCCGAAATGCAAATCAACAGTTAGTTTGCCAATTGGCGAAGACCGACGGCGTTTGCGAATGGCGGTTCATATTTTGCGTCGCACCGCCGGCGGCGCACCTGTTGTTTCAATTGACGATGCCGAAAAAAGAATTCTGACTTGGCTCAGACGAAACTACGCGCAAATTTCAATCGCGCCAAAACTCGTTATTCCGATCCGCGAAGTTGATCCGCCGAGAAATCTCGTTTCGATTTCAAACGACACGGGACTTCGGGCGCGTGGTCCGATAGTCGGCTTTGGCGGACAAATTACTTTTACAATCAGAGCAACGGGAATACCTCCGCAAATAGTTAGCGTTACAACTACGCGAGGCGACACGCCAATCAAAACAGCGCGAGCTTTGGCGGCAAAAGTTGTCGCTCCTTTTAAGGCGGTAGCGGCGGAAAATGCGCCGCGTTTCGACCACGCGAAAAGCAGAAAATCCGCCGACATCTTGATTACCGAGGAAGGTGGCGCACGGGTTAGAATTGTCGCGGAAATTAGTCTCGATGCGCGGCAATCAATTACTGTCGGCAGACCGACACCGACGCTTTTTCAGGAATGGGGCGATGATAATTGGTTGGTGGGCTCAATCGAACAACGCTCCGTTTTAAGAAATTACGACACGGGCGACGACCGCTATGAGCTTTTCATTATTCAAAGATTTGTGTCGCCGACACTGTTAGGCGCGGCGATGATGTCCGGTCATATCGTTGATCCTGACAGACCTGCCGTGAGCAAAATAAAATGGTCAGGTTTTGTTGACCGCCGTTCGGCTGACAGTTCAGACAAGTTTCCGATTGTTATTGCTCACGAAGCAATGCACTCAGTTGGCGAAGTGATGCACACAGTCAGCGCACCGGCACAAGTCATGCACCCGACCGCCGACCAAAATAACGCTGTCGGAATTGCCAAACGAGTGCGCGACGGCGCGGTAGAATATGACGGCGGCAGAATTGCCGGACATCATAACTTGGTCAGAAGAATGCGAACACAGGGCGCAGCACTTTTGGAAAGGTGGTAATGCGGAAAAAATGATGGGAAAACGCGCAATAATATTTCCGAGAAATTACCGATTTTATGTTTGCGCCGTTTTAATATTAATGATTGGCTGTCAAAATCAGCCGAAAAAAATTATGAACGATGATCCGATAACAAACACATCTTTGCCGTCAGAGCCGGTGTCAATCCCGGAATTGGAGAAGTTTATTTTTAAGGCGGACAGCTTTAACAAAGGCGTTGTTCCGCGAAAATTAGATCCTGCCGAGGTCGCAAAATTTTTGTTGGAAAAAATTACCGCTGAAACCGAATTTAAACATTGGGTGCAGGTCGAAAAAGTTGCGACTTTTTACGATTCAGTCGAAGTTGCAGAAAAATTCAAAGGTTTTTTGAACAAAAGCGAATCGGGCGAAGAAGGTGTTCGGCGTTCGATTGTGATTGCGCGAATCGTCGGCAGTGTCGGCAAACCGGAAGATGTCGAAGCCGCCAAACAATATTATGTCTATCTGATCTCGAAAGTTAATTCGCTGGTCGAATTCAAAGATATAATTCTGCTCCACGATGTTTTAAGATTAGGAAAAAATTCCGCACCTTTGCGGGCGAAAGTTCAAGAAAAAATTAAATCGTTGGAAGTAAAACAAGCAACTGACGAAGAAGCCGAAACCGAATATTACGAGTTTCAGGGAAAAGTTGAACAAGAATTGTCCCGCGTCGAACAAGCCGCGTCCATAAAAGATCAAATCTTAGGTTCTGCCGACCGCAAAAAGCGAATGGAAGAAGAGATTAAGGCGTATCTGGGAATTGACTACGGATTTTTGGAATATTTGCAGAAATGGGCGGCGGCGCGTCTGCGACGCGAAACGTGGGCAGCCGAACCGTCTGAACAAATAACGCGAGTTGTGAGACCGCAGTTACGCGCCGATGTTGTCAAAACACTTCGAGAATTTTTCGGAAAATTTGACAAAATGCCTGATTTGGAAGATGACGAAGACAGAGAAGCCGCGCAGGTGCAACTTTTGCGGGCAATTAAATTTTTTGAAGGCGAAATTTCCGAACAGGAAGAAAACTTTTTAGAGCAATATAAAGGCAAACAAGCCGATATTTTGGCAAATGAAGGTTTTCAGATTCCGTAAGCCGGATTTTTCGCATCAAAAAAATGATGAAAAGCAGACACGAAAAATTTATCGCCGTAGTCGCCTTAGTCGCGCTTTTGTTTTGCGGTTCCGTTGAAGGGAAAATGTTGAAAGGCAAACTTTTATATCGCGTCGGCTTGACGAGTGAGACAAGCAAAACCGTTGCCGTCAAACAAAATGGCAGCACTTTGGAACTCAGTTTGGAAGGCTTCGCGCAACCCGTAACATTAAAAGTCAATGGTGGCGGAGTCGAATCGTGTCGCACAATTTTGGAACATAAATCGGACAAAGCGACGATTATTTTATCGTTGCCGATACCAAAACCGAATATGCCGTGCCAAATGACCGCCGGATTTGTT
The DNA here is from genome assembly GCA_937863115.1 of uncultured Acidobacteriota bacterium. Lineage (GTDB taxonomy): Bacteria > Acidobacteriota > Blastocatellia > Pyrinomonadales > Pyrinomonadaceae > CALMEH01. Next base: position 45 of record CALMEH010000845.1, on the reverse strand, counting down.
TCGGTCAACAGCAAAACGTATAAAATTTCAATTTCGGAAGCAGAA
>CALMEH010000844.1 GCA_937863115.1 uncultured Acidobacteriota bacterium | reverse complement strand
AATTGTGTATGCGAATCGTCAGCCGCAAAATAATGTGCCGCCAAACGCGCATTTGAACAATCAGTCACAGCCATTTGTTCAACAAACGCCGCCGCCGCAAGTTCAACAGCCGACTCCGCCGATGAATAATCCGCCGATGAATGCCCCTTCAAATCTACGGACGGCACTTCCGCAAAGTTTGACGCGCTCGGTCGAAAAAATTTGTTTGAAATGCGGTTCTTCCTATCCTTCGGATATTAAATTTTGCGGACGTTGCGGCGGAACTTTGAATTAATTTTGCAATTCCACTGAGAATACGGAGCGATAGCGGCTTGGCAAAAGTTGCCCTATTGCCAAGCCGCTATCGCTCCGTATTCTCAGTGGAATATTTAGTGGAACAAAAAAAATAAAAACTTGGTATAATACTCACAATTGTTTTGTTAATATTCTATAACAACAGGAAAAATTAATGAAAATTTGCCCGAATTGCCAACAACATTATGATGACGACGGACTGAATTTTTGTCTGAACGACGGTGGAGTTTTAGAAAAAAAGGACGATGATGCGCCGCCGCCGACAATGATGATGCCGCAAACACGGCAGACGAATCCGAATGTCGGAAACGATTTTACGACTCCGACGTGGCAGAAGGAGACTCCGCAACCTTCAACGCCTTGGCAAAGCACTCCGACACCGCAAACGCCGCCGATTTCGCCTTGGCAGAGTGCGCCGATGCAACCGCAAACGCCAATGTCGCCGCAAGCAAACGCGCCGGGTTATATGTCGCCGCCCGTTTATGCCAGCGGCGGAATTGACCAAAATCTTCCGATTGCCGCGATTATTTGCGGTTCGGGCGCAGTTTTGTTTTCGTTCTGTTGTGGTTTGTTCTCCTTGCCGCTCGGTATTGCGGCAATTGTTACGGGATTTATGGGTATGAACAACGCTAACAGTAATCCCCAAAAATTCGGCGGTAAAAACTTAGCAATCGGCGGAATGGTTTTGGGCGGAATCAGTTTATTAATTTCATTGGGTTTGTTTTTTATCTCTTTATTTTTAGGAAGATAAGTAGGTTTCGATTATTTAAATGCGAGTAACACTGCGAGTGATTTCGGGTCCGCAAGTCGGGCGCGTTTTCACGTTTGACCAACACGATACATTTATGATTGGGCGAAGCGAAGATTCACATTTTTGCTTGCCGCAAGACCGTTTTTTCTCGCGCCATCACTGCATTTTGGAAATCGCGCCGCCGCGTTGTTTTTTGCGCGATTTGGGTTCGCTCAATGGAACTTACGTCAACGGTTTTCGTGTCGAAACCGCGCATTTGAAAAACGGCGACCGCATCCAAGGCGGCGAAACAATTCTCGAAGTAGGCGTTTCGGCTGATGTCATTGAGAATCCAACTCCTTCCGAGCTTGCAAGAACCGGTGATTTTACAAAAACTTCGCCTTCGCTCGTTACGATTCAATGTTTGAATTGCGGCATTCCCGCCAGCGTCGAAGCCTCGCGCCCGGACGCGAAAATGTCTTACGTTTGCGATGATTGCCGCGAAAAATTGAAGCAAAATCCGCAACCGATTCCGAATTACGAAATGATTCGCATTCTAGGGCAAGGCGGAATGGGCAGCGTAATGTTGGCGCGTTCGCAAAAAGACGGGCGACCTGTGGCGATAAAAACTCTTCTGCCCGAAGTTGCCGTAAGCGAACAATCTCTGAAAAGGTTTTTACGCGAAATCGAAGTTGCTGCAAGTCTTCAGCATCCGCACATCGTCAGCTACATTGAACACGGAACGCATAACGGAATCGTTTATCTCGTTACCGAATTTGTCGGCGGAATGGACGCTTCAAAACTTGCCAAACATCGCGGCGGGAAGTTGAATTATCAAGAAGTCGTCAAAATTATCGAGCAAACTTTAGCGGCTTTGGATTTCGCACATCAACAAGGTTTTGTTCACCGCGACATCAAAGAGCAAAATATTTTAGTCGAAGGAAATTTCCCGAATTATCGTTCAAAATTAACTGATTTCGGTTTGGCAAAAAGTTTCAAACAATCGGGAATGAGCGGCGTTACGATGGTCGGCGACGTTGCCGGAACGATTGCTTATATGCCTCCCGAACAGGTCAGAGATTTCAAAGAAGTTCGTCCGCCATCGGACATTTACGCTTGCGGAATGACGGCTTATTCGCTTTTGACCGGAACGCACGCGCTCGACATTTCGCCACGAGCCGGAATTGCCGAAACCGTCAAAGCCATTTTTGAAAAACCGATAATTCCAATCTTGCAAAGAATCCCCGAAGTCCCGCCCCGTGTCGCCGCCGTTATCGAAACCGCCATCGCCAAAGATGTCGAACTTCGCTGGCGCACCGCCGGAGAAATGCGCGAATCGCTTTTGCGAGCGTTGCCTTAAAGTTTGAATTCTGAACTTTTTTCTATGAAAACCTTATATTTCGATTGTTTTGCAGGCGCAAGCGGCAATATGATTTTGGGCGCGTTGGTTGCGCTCGGCATTGATGAAAACGCGCTTGTCGAACAAATCAAACTGCTCGATATTTCCGATTTTTCAATCGATTTTTCAATTAAAAATAAATCCGGCATTTCGGCAATATACGCTGATGTTAAAGTCGCAGATGAAAAAAAACATCGTCATTTTTCGACGATTGAAAAAATCATCAACGATTCGCGGCTCGATGAAAAAATTAAAATTCGCGCCGTAAAAATCTTCAAAAAATTGGCGGAAGCCGAAGCGAAAATTCACGGAATCGAATTTGAAAAAGTCCATTTTCACGAAGTCGGCGCAATGGACGCGATAATTGATGTTGTCGGCGCGTGTGTTGGTTTTGAATTCCTCAAAATTGAAAAGTTTGTCTGTTCAAAAATCCAGGTTGGCAGGGGTTTTGTAAATATGGCGCACGGAAAATTTCCCGTTCCGCCGCCTGCCGTTACGGAATTGCTCAAAGATTTTGCGATTTATTCAACTGAAATCGAAGGCGAACTTATCACACCGACAGGCGCGGCGATTATTGCGGCGGTTTGCGAAGAATCGGGAAGTTTAAACGAAATTGTTATCGAACAGACGGCTTACGGCGCGGGAAGCCGTAATTATGAAAATTTTCCGAATGTTTTAAGATTAATTGTCGGAAGCCAAAGTCCAAAGTCCAAAGTCCAAAGCCCAAAGTCTGAAAAACTAACAATTATCGAAACAAATATTGATGATTTGCCGGCGCAAAATTTAGGTTTTGTAATGGAAAAGGGTTTTGAAATCGGTGCGTTGGATTGTTGGTTCACGCCAATCCAGATGAAAAAAAATCGTCCGGCAACGATGATTTCGATTCTTTGCGAATCTGATAAGAAAGAAATTTTAACTGAATTGCTTTACACGGAAACTTCGACGCTCGGCGTTCGCGTTTCGGAAATCGAGCGAAATTGTCTGCCGCGTGAAACTGTAAAAATTGAAACGATTTACGGCGAAATTGATGTGAAAATTGCGCGTTTCAACGAAAAAATCATCAATGCGAAACCCGAATATGACCAAATGCGGCAAATTGCGCTAAAATCAAAAAAATCTCTACGCGAAATCGAAAGAGAAATTTTAGAAAGAATATTTGCCTGCGAAACATACGAAAAAAACGAAAATATTTAATCTGATTTCTTTTTTTCGTATGTTTCGCAGGCAAAATAAATAGTTTTGAATAAAAAAGTAGATTTAGAAAAAATTGCGGCGGGTGTTCGTTTGATGCTCGAAGGAATGGGCGAAGACGTGAACCGCGACGGATTACTGAAAACGCCTGATCGTGTGGCAGATTTTTACGCCGAATTGACCGAAGGAATGTGGGAAGATGCTGCTTCTCACGTTACGCCTTTGCCCGGCGATTCGCACGATGAAATGGTGATTGTCAAAGACATTTCGATTGCTTCCGTGTGCGAACATCATCTTGCGCCGTTTGTCGGAAAAGTTCATATTGCGTATATTCCGAAAGGCGGGCGCATTGTCGGTTTATCGAAATTGGCGCGAATTGCGGAGATTTTTGCGCGTCGTTTGCAAGTTCAAGAACGCTTAACGCAACAAATCGCGCAGACGCTTTTTGATAATTTGCAACCGCTCGGCGTGATGGTTGTTATCGAAGCCGAACATACTTGTATGACTTTGCGCGGCGTGAAAAAACCGGGCGCGAAAACGATAACTTCAAGTGTTCTCGGCGGTTTTCGCTCAGATGCACGAACTCGTGCGGAAGCGATGAGTTTGATTAAGGGGTAAAATTTATGGATGAAGAGTTAGTTGTAATCGCAAAAACGAACGATTTGGTCGAAGCCGGAAAGTGGCGGAATGCGCTTGAAAC
>CALMEH010000843.1 GCA_937863115.1 uncultured Acidobacteriota bacterium | reverse complement strand
CTGTGCCGACAAGTCCTTTCGGCTATTTTAGTTTCCCCGAAATTGCCGTCGGCGAAACATACATCTTGCGCGTTCAGCATAAAAACTATACTTTTGCTGAACGAATAATAACAGTAATGGAAGAAATCAACGATTTGAACATTATATCCGAACCTTGATTTCAAGATGTCCGCATAAATTTAAAGGAATTTGACTAGCATTAGTTAAGTTCCCGTTCGTTGTTTCCAAGATTGCGGATTGCTTCCGTCATCGAGTCTGACCATCGAAATTGCGCCCGGACTCGGACAAACCAGAGCGCAGAGATTACAGCCGACACATTCGGGTTCGTCAACGACGGGAAATTTGTTTTCGTCAAACGAAAAACATTGATGCGCTCCGTCTTCGCAAGCGACATAACAGAGATTGCACTTGATACAATGCTCATTATTGACACGCGCCACGACTTTGTAATTTAAGTCTAAATTTCCCCAATCAGTAACGCGATTCACGCTCAAACCGACAATATCGTTGACCGAAGCAAAGCCTTTTTCGTCGAGATAATTATTCAAACCGTCAATCATATCTTCGATGATTCGATAGCCGTAGTGCATTACTGCCGTGCAAACCTGCACATTTCCCGCGCCGAGAAGCAGAAATTCAACCGCATCGCGCCAAGTATTTATTCCGCCGATGCCCGAAATCGGGATGTTAAATTCAGAATCACGCGCAAGTTCCGAAATCATATTGAGCGCAATCGGTTTGACGGCAGTTCCGCAATAACCGCCGTGCGCCGCCATTCCGTTGACATTCGGATACGGAATCATCGTGTCAATATCAACGCCCATCACCGAATTTATCGTATTTATCAACGAAACCGCGTCTGCGCCGCCTTTCTGCGCCGCACGTCCGGGCGGAACAATGTGCGTTACGTTCGGCGTGAGTTTCACAATCACAGGCAAATTTGAAACTTCCTTCACCCATTCCGTAACCATACAAGTATATTCCGGCACTTGTCCCATCGCCGCGCCCATTCCGCGCTCTGACATTCCGTGCGGACAGCCGAAATTTAATTCAAAACCGTCGCAACCCGTGTCTTGCGTGCGTTTGGTGATTTCCTGCCACGCTTCTTTTTTGGATTCGACCATCAAAGACGCAATCACCGCGTGATTCGGATATTTCTTTTTGCACTCATACATTTCCTTGAGATTTACTTCCAAAGAACGATCCGTAATCAGTTCGATATTATTCAAACCGATCATCCTGAGCGCACCTTGGTCAATCGAAGCAAGGCGCGAAGAAACATTCACGATCGGCTCGCCCAAAGTCTTCCAAACCGCGCCGCCCCAACCCGCGTCAAACGCCCGCTCAATCATCGAACCCATATTCGTCGGCGGCGCAGATGCCAGCCAAAACGGATTCGGCGATTTAATTCCCGCGAAATTTATACTTAAATCTGCCATAATTTTTTATTCTAATTCAATATTTTCATAATCGAAATCAATATTCAGATTGCTTTTGATAAATTCGATAAATTCTTTATCACTTTGATTTGGCGGATATTGTCCAACCACAACTAATTTTTTCTTTCGTGAATCTTTGTCCACAAAATAATATCTTAAAAGTTGTCCAATAGCTTGTCTTATACACTCACTTGGATCTGAACTTGATTTTACTTCGTAAAAGACAATTTGATCAGGTTCAAATAACTTTACATCAACATCATTTTCCTCTAAAAGCACTACATTTTCTTTTCCGTATTTCTTTTCTAATTTTGCTTTCAAGGCATTTTGAATTCGATTGTGAAGTTGTTCAACGTTGGTAGTTCGAGAAAAGTATTTGCGAATCTGTGGTTCAATATTTTTTAATTCTGTCGGCTTTCGTGTTCTTAGTTTATCTGAAATAACGATTTCAATATTATCTCTATCAATTGATTCTTTACTGAAATTTTGCCACAGAAAATCGGTAAATTCGTAAAAATCGAGATACGAAGGTTTATTTTGAATCATTAAATCTTGAATCTCAAAAATTTTTGTTTTATCCGTAACTTTCAAACCATAATATTCTGCAATGTTATGCAAAACCCTTTTTTCGTAAATTGGAATGATTCTTTTGTTTGAATATAAATATGCAACTTTCCACTTAAAAAAAGGATGTAATTTTAGGTTTTCAATTAAATAGAATTTTCCAGTTTCGGAATATTCAATTATCTGCAAGATTTCGTTTTTTACATTTTCAAAAACTTCATCTCGCTTATCGCCAAACTTTGTAAGCCAACTATATTCTCCGTCAGTTTTATAATTTCCTATATGTTCTTTGAGTTTTTCTTTTCGCTTATAAATACCGAAAATAAAAGAGTTTTGACCTTTTATGTTTCCTAATAATTTAGTTTCGGTTTCAACCCAATAACAAAAAGTTTGATTATTTTCGCCAACAACGTATTCATCAAGAATCATATTTTGGACACTTTCCTTTGTCCATTTTGATAAAAACTCATTCAATAATTCTTCTCTTTCCCTTGCTGTCATTTTTTTACAGTTTCCACTTTTTCCTACAAAAGATTTCTGGTTTTGATATTTATTTTACTCACAAATCGCCTTCAAAAATTCTATCGGCGAAACAATCCGAAACTTGAATTTCTTTTTGTCGCTTTCGGAAATATCCAAAAGGTCTTTGTCGTTGGTTATCAAAAAATCCGCTTTGCCGACGAGTGCGGTTGCCAAGACGAAATTATCATCAACATCGCGGCTTTCGGTCGGAATTTTACCAAGTGAAACTTTTGTAACCGTCAAACGCTTTTCGATTCTCTCCAAAAATGTGTCAATTCTTTTTTGCGGAATATTCACCCGTTCTAAAATTTCAAGATATTCCGCGACAGTTTCTTGGCTGACAATCAGTTGCAGTTTCCGATGTATCCGCCACAGAGCGAAAATCGTCTGCACTGCTGATTTCAGATTTCGGCTTAAGTAAAAAGCAATCAAAATATTCGTGTCAAAAACAACAGCAATTCTTTCCTTACGTCGCGGCACGTTCTTTTTTCTCCCGTCTGAGTTGGCGGACGAGTTCTACCGCATCATCTTCCGTGTAACCGCTTTTTTGTGCGTCTTTCCTGATTTCTTCGTCAAGTTTTTCATCTTCCCAAATTTCCACCTGTTCTTTGAGCAATTCAAGCACGAGATTGACCGGATTGCGCCGACGCTTTTTGGCTTCGGCTTCAAACTGTTTCCACACGGGCGATTCATCAATAGTTTTTGTCGTCATATATAATCCCAATTCTACCGCGATTTTAAACGGTTTCAAGTTTTTCCTTCAAAGCTCGCAAAAATTCCTTGTTGTTCAAAATATCTTTTTCGATGCTTTGAATTTCACGCGAGTCGTTTTCCATAATGCGGCGCAGTTCGTTGTTGATTTGCGTTTGATACGGTGCGGCGTTTGGTTGTTCGGCTCTTGCGCGGAAATATTGTAAAATCTCGTCCTCAAGATAAATCGAAACTTTTACACGCTTTGCTTTCTTGAGTTTTTCCGCCCAAGGCGAACGGCGAACTTTGTATGTGCCGGGTTTCATTACTTCATCATCAGTCAAACCTTGTTCCAGTTCTGTTTTATAATCTTCTTCGGTTACGATAAAAGTTAAATTTTTAGTCGTTTTGCTCATTGTAAATCTTAATGTGTTTGGCGTTTGCTGTTCTCGCAGAAATAATACGGATTTTTTCGTCGCGTTCCGTATATGAAACAAACAAAAGCCTTATGTTTGAAATACCTACAATTTGAAAGCGAATTTCCGCATCTGAATTCAATTCATCGAAAAGTTCGACTGCGTTTTCATCGTAAAAGGCGAGCGCGGCTTCTTCAAAATTTACGCCGTGTTTTTTGAAATTTGCTTTTGCCTTTTCTTTGTCCCATTCAAATTCCATTTACAATTATACCGACATATCTATACATATCAAGAAATTTATGAGATTCCCGCAAATTTCACCTTTTCGCCAAACAATGAAAAATGAATGCCTTGCGCGGCGAGTTTGCCCATTTGCGAAGCGTCAACGGCTTCTGCGCCGCCGTTGACGCAATCGCCGCCGGCGAAGATTTTCGGGTTTGAAGTTTGCATCAATTCATTAACCGACACGCGACCTTTTTCGTCGGTTTCGATTCCCAGACTTTGAAAAAATCCCTTCTGTTTTTGCTGTCCGATGGCGAGAATTACCGTGTCGCAAACGATTTCAAATTCGTTTCCGTCAGGTTTTCGGCATTTCAAACCTGTAACTTTGCCGTTGCCCAAAATTTCAATCGGCGTGCTTTCCCAAGCAAATTCTATTGCATCTGATTTTGCGAGTTCGATT
>CALMEH010000842.1 GCA_937863115.1 uncultured Acidobacteriota bacterium | reverse complement strand
TCCGCCGAATGATCTTCTTCTTTAACAGGAAGAACTTTTCCGTCTGCAGTTTTGATTTCGCGTTTGACGACCACCGGGTCAAGCGTGTGTTCAAAAGAATTTGCTTTTTTCACGCCGACAATTGAACTCAAAGCGTATGGAACGCCGACAAGTCCGCCGACTGTTGAAAGAAATGCCAAAACAACTAACGGCACGGTCATTACCCAAGGCGATTCGTGCGGTTTGAAATCGTGCGGCACAGCGTGATGTTCGTCGTCGTGGTCATCATCGTCGCTGTGCGCGTCATGCGCGTGTGCCTCGTCGTGTCCGTGTTCCATATAGGCGTGAACGTCCGCATCTTCGCCGTGAAATCTTTCTTTGCCCCAGAAAGTCATTACCATCATCCGCGTCATATAAATCGCGGTTAAAATCGCGGTGATAACGGCAACAACCCATAAAATTTCATTGCCCGGAAATTCTCCGCCGGGAAAATATTTGTCAGCGGCAAAGGTTTTATACAAAATTTCGTCTTTCGAGAAAAATCCTGCAAAAATCGGGATTCCGGCGATTGCTAATGTGCCGATGGTCATCGTAATCCACGTTATCGGCATATATTTTTTCAGATTGCCCATTTTTCGCATATCTTGTTCGTGGTGCATTCCGTGAATGACCGAACCCGAACCCAAGAAAAGCAAGGCTTTGAAAAAAGCGTGTGTCATAACGTGGAAAATCGCCACCGTGAACGCGCCGACACCTGCCGCGAGAAACATAAATCCGAGTTGCGAAACAGTCGAATATGCGAGAACTTTTTTGATGTCGTTTTGAGCAATCGCAATTGTTGCAGCAAAAATCGCGGTTGATGCGCCGATAATTGCAATAATCCACATCGCTGTCGGCGAAAGCTGATAAATCGCATTTGAACGCACTACGAGATAAACGCCCGCTGTAACCATTGTCGCCGCGTGAATCAAAGCCGAAACCGGAGTCGGTCCAGCCATCGCGTCCGGCAACCAAGTAAATAAAGGAATTTGCGCCGATTTTCCGCATGCGCCGATGAACAGTAAAACGCCGATCGAAGTCAAACCGCCGCCGACAATCGCGCCCCAAGTGAACGGATCAGCCGTCGAAACATTAGTCGTAACCCACGAAAAAACGCTCTGAACTTGCACGCCGTCAACCGTTTTATCGAAAAACGAGATCGAGCCGGTCATCGAGAACATCAAAAGTATTCCCATCAACACGCCCCAATCGCCGATGCGGTTCATCACAAATGCTTTTTTCGCCGCTTTTCGCGCTTCGTCTTTTTTGATGTAATAGCCGATCAAAAGATACGAACACAATCCCACGCCTTCCCAACCGACAAACATCAGCAGATAATTATCCGCCAAAATCAGCGTCAGCATCGAGAACATAAACAGATTCAAATACGCGAAAAAACGATAAAAACTCTTATCGCCGTGCATATAACCCGTTGCGAAAATGTGAATTAAAAGCCCGACAAACGTGATAAAACAAGCGTAAATGCCCGAAAGTCTATCCATTCCCAAACCGAAATCGGCACGGAAATTTCCAACTTGAATCCACGTCCAAAGATGGACGATAATGGCTTTTTCAGCGTAAAGGCCCCGTGCCAAACCAAACCAAATAAAAAACGCAACAACACACAAAACCCCGCCCCCCGAACACGCGACCACACCGCAAAAAAATTCATTCTTCAAACGCCCGCCGATCAGCCAATTGATGACTGCACCAACCAAAGGCGCGAAAATTATTAGACTTAAAAAATTGTTTTCAGTCATTTTTGTAAAATTTATCTGCCCGGAATACCTATTCGCACCATTTTGTTATTTTCAAAACGAAAATCTATTCCTTCAAAGACTATTCTTTGCCAAATGCTTCCATCACCGTTATCTTTGTAATGGTTTTTAGGTTTTCCATACGCTTCAATTACTTCTTTGGGTGATGATGCCCAACTAATTCCTTTATCGGTTTTAATATCAGGGGTTTCAAAGTCTTCATACCATCTTTCTTTATTGTAAAAAAAGATGGCATAAGCTTTGTTAGTTTCATTTTCGTAAGAGATTTGAATACCTTTTTTAGGATAATCTATAAAATAAACATCATCATAAACACTACTATTTTTTCCTTTACCTAAAACCTTCTCAATTTCTTTTCTATCTGAATTTATAGAAACAACGCCCCAACCTTTTCCCGCAACAATAAATTCAGTAGAGGATTTTAGATTCTCTTGCGAGAGCGAAGAACTACAAAAAAACAATATTATGAATATAATTAATAATAACTGCCTCATTTTGGTTAAAGCTCCAACATAATTCAACTAGTTGAAAATCAAATCTTCGTCCTCGTCTTCAAACTCAGAATTCTGACTTTCAATCTCCGCCCAAGTTTCCAAAACTTCCGCGCCGACTTTTTTCTCCAACAAATTCGCCAAAACTTTTTCCTTCAATTCGGGAAACCGAAGGAGCAAAACTGCTAAATCGCGTCTGTCCGTCCAAGATTTCGGTTTGCCGTATCTTGATTGAAAAGAAATCACTTTGCTGACTATCAATTCGAGCGGCGATAAAATCCGAATGTTTTCAATCGTTTCAGTTTCGGGGAAATCCGCCGTAATTCTGACATCTGCCAGATGACGATTTCCTTCTTTTCGCACTTGATAAAGCCGAAAACCTTTATCTTTAATTTCACGAACACGAACGGCGATATGAAAAGTTTCGGTCAAATGCTCGCGCAATTCTTCGGAAAATTCTTCGGCTCTAACCGAAAGCAAATCAACGTCTTGCGTCATTCGCGGTTCGCTGACATACGCATTAACGGCTTGTGCGCCAAATAAAACTACATCGTTGCGCCCTTGCAGAAATTCAAGCACGGCTTGATGAATTTTCGAGAGCGGCAACTCTTCGTGCATCACAAATTCGTGAAATGTTAAAACGTCTGCATTTAGCATTGATTTTTGTTCAGAGTTCAAACTTCAGTTTGGACGATTTTTAAAAAGCTCAAACTGAAGTTTGAACTCTGAACTTTTAATTTCTCAAAATACTCGCATCGTCAACGTCAACCGATTGACGATTGCGGAAAAACGCGATGATAATTCCGAGTCCGACCGCCGCTTCTGCCGCCGCGACCGACATTACCATAAAGACGAAAAGTTGTCCCGTAACGTCTTCGTAGTAGCGCGAAAATGCGACAAACGTGAGATTTACGGCGTTAAGCATCAACTCAATGCACATAAACATCCCGATTGCGTTACGTTTGAAAATCACACCGACCGCGCCGATGGTAAATAAAATTCCTGAAAGTGCTAAATATGTTGATAAACTCGGTTCCATAATCAGTTATCAGTTATCAGTTATCAGTTATCAGTTTTTGTTGACTGATAACTGATAACTGATAACTGTCAAAGTGCTATTCTGTAATCGTCTTTTTCTTCCGATTCATTGCGTTTGTCTAATTCGTTGTTGACGACTAAACGGAGTTCGGGCTGACTAAATCTTCTGGCTAAAATTACGCCGCCGATGATTGCCATAAGCAATAAAATACCGACGATTTCGACCGGCAAAAGATATTCCGTATACATATTTGCGCCAATGCTCATGGTTTTGCCGACTGATTCATCGGCGACAATCGGTTTTTTCGGTGCTTTGTTGACGGCGATGAAAATAAAAAATGTTTGTGCCATCAAAATTATGCCTAAAAATCCGCCGATTGAATAAAGATACCGCAAACGATTGAGCGGTTTTTCTTCATCCAGATTCAAAAGCATAATCACGAAAACGACCAAAACCATAATCGCGCCAGCGTAAATCAAAATCTGCACGGCGGCAATAAACGGCGCGGCAAGCGTTACATAAATGCACGACAGGGCGATAAAAACACCGACCAGCGAAACCGCACTGTAAAGCGGATTGCGATGATAAACCATCGAAAGCGCACAGCCGATTGCAAGTCCGGCGAAAAGGAAAAATAAAACTGTGGTAGCCATAAAAAAATTAACGCAAAGGCGCAAAGATGCAAAGACGCAAAGGGGTAAAAATACTTTTCAAAAAATCTTTGCGCCTTTGCGCCTTTGCGTCTTTGCGTTAAAAAACGCTTTACCGATTCAAAAAATAAACGACGATAATCGTCAAAATCACATTTATCAATGCCAG
>CALMEH010000841.1 GCA_937863115.1 uncultured Acidobacteriota bacterium | reverse complement strand
CAGCACAAAACGCCACGAAATTCGCACACTATTCCCTTAATTCTCAACCGAGTTCGATTTGTCTGTCCTGCAAATATTTCAACCGGTCGCGGATTTCAGCCGCTTGTTCAAATTTCATATCTTTGGCGGCTTGGCGCATTTCGCCTTCGAGTTGATGGATTGTTTCTTTTAATTGTTTCGGCGAATATTCCTCGAAATCTTCCAAATTTAAAGGCACTTTGAAATAATCCGCTTCGTAAGCAGTTACAAGTGTTGATTCGATTGATTTGATAATTGTTGTCGGCGTAATGCCGTTTTCTTCGTTGTATTTTTCTTGAATTTTGCGCCGTCGTTCGGTTTCATCAATCGCAACTTTCATTGAGCGTGTGATTTTATCAGCATATAAAATCGCTTTCCCGTCGGCATTTCGCGCCGCACGTCCGATAGTTTGAATTAAACTTCTTTCACTTCTCAAAAAACCTTCTTTATCTGCGTCAAGTATTGCAACCAAAGAAACTTCAGGCAAATCCAAACCTTCGCGCAAAAGATTAATTCCGACCAAAACATCATACACGCCGCGCCGCAAATCGCGTAAAACCTTGATTCTTTCCAACGTATCAACGTCCGAATGCAGATAATTTACTTTCACGCCGACTTCGGCGAAATATTCGCTCAAACTTTCCGACATTTTTTTCGTCAAAGTCGTTACCAAAACTCTCTCGTTGCGTGCGGTTCGGTTGCGAACTTCGTTCAGCAAATCATCAATTTGTCCGCGAACGGGACGAACTTCAACAATCGGATCTAAAAGTCCCGTCGGACGAATAACTTGTTCGATTATTTCGCCTTCGGTTTTTTCGAGTTCAAAATTTCCGGGCGTTGCCGAAACATAAATCGTCTGACCGCGAATCTCTTCAAATTCTTCAAACGACAACGGACGATTATCCATCGCCGACGGCAAACGAAAACCGTATTCAACCAAAGTTCCCTTGCGCGAACGGTCGCCTTTATACATCGCGCCGAGTTGCGGCACGGTTTGATGCGATTCGTCAATCACAATCATCGCGTCAGACGGCAAATAATGAAGCAAAGTCGGCGGCGGTTCGCCCGCTTTTTTGCCCGTCAAATGTCTTGAATAATTTTCGATTCCGCGACAAAATCCCATTTCCTTAATCATTTCGAGATCATACATCGTCCGCTGATGAAGTCTCTGAGATTCGACAATTTTGCCTTGTTTTATCAGTTCTTCTTCCCACCAAACGAGTTCATCTTTGATGGTTTTCAATGCACTTTTAATCGTTGATTTCGACATCACATAATGCGTTTTCGGATAAATCGGCAAACGCGATTCGTGTTTGAATTTGACTTCACCGAGAAGCGGATCAATCGTATAGATTCCTTCGATTTCATCGCCCCAAAATTCGATTCGATACGCCAAATCCTGATACGATGGATAAATTTCGACAACATCGCCGCGCACACGGAAATTTCCGCGTTCAAATTCGATATTCGTTCGTTCATATTGCAATTCGACGAGTTTTTTCAGCAGTTCTTCGCGCTTAATTTTTTGCCCCGGCTCGATAAAAAGCAACATCCCAAAATAAGCGTCGGGGTCGCCCAAACCGTAAATGCACGAAACCGATGAAACAACAATCACATCGCGCCGTTCAAAAAGCGCACGAGTTGCCGAAAGCCGCAAACGATCAATTTCTTCGTTTATCGTTGCTTCTTTTTCGATATACAAATCAGCCGCCGGCACATACGCTTCCGGCTGATAATAATCGTAATATGAAACAAAATATTCAACCGAATTTTCAGGGAAAAATGTCTTAAATTCTTGATAAAGCTGTGCCGCCAGAGTTTTATTATGAGCCAAAACCAAGGTCGGACGCTGTGTTTTTTCGATAACTTGCCCGATGGAAAAGGTTTTTCCGCTTCCCGTAATGCCCAAAAGCACTTGGTTTTTCGTGCCGTTGTTAATATTTTCGACGAGTTTTTCGATGGCTTGCGGTTGGTCGCCTTTCGGTTGATATTCGGAAACGAGCTTAAATTTCATTTCTAAATTTTACCTTGAAAAGTAACCGAATGCACGATGAGAAACGATAAAACATTTCATCTGTGAAACATTTTATTAAAATTTTTTTTATTATTTCCGATTGTCGAGAATCAAATTTTCATACCTCGTATTCATTTCTTCGGCTCTAGCACGATGAATTGATGTCAAAACTTCGCGGTCCGAAGGACGAAAAGCACCAAACATTACCATCCTTGTGCGGATAATTCCTTTGGCATCAATCACGATTATTGCACGTGTAAGCGAAATCGGAAGAAGCCAATGAAAACTATAAGTTCGAGTGATGCTTTTATCAACATCGGCAAGAAGCGGCATTGGCAAATTATGATGTATGGCAAATTTTTGATGTTGGCTGGTTGTGCCGGGCGAAACGCCGACAACAACTGCTTTTGTTTCCAGATATTTTTCCCAATTATCGCGGACGGAACACAATTGCTTTGTGCAAATTAGTGTTTCGTCCTTCGGATAAAAAAGGAGTGCAACGACTTTTCCCAAGTTATCTGACAAACACCATTCAGCACCATTTTCCGTTTTGAGCCTAAAATCCGGGGCTTTTGCGCCGACAGCTACCGAAACGGTATCAGCCAAACTTTGTTGCAGAAGTTCGTTCATATACAAGTTATACTAAAACCAGACCGATTTCTTTGATTGTTTCATCAACTTCTTTGTGGACTTCTTCCGGCAAGGAATTTTTCTCCAAAAGACTGTAAAGTCCTTCCAAAGCATTTGGTTCCTTGGTGATTCTAATAATTTGCAAAATCGCTTTTCTGACGTTTAAAACTTGGTGTGATTTGATGGCATCGAAAACTTCGCGTGTTTCGCCCGAACGAAGCAGAAGAGCTACCAATGCGGCGGCTTCGTAAGCGGCGGTTTTTTCTGTGTGTGCTAAACGGGCAAACGAGCGGTTAAATAAATCGGCTTCAATTGCCCCCCGCGCCGCTTGCCGCATCCGATGGTTCCATCTGCGGCAAACTTGAGGCTTCCAAGGAGAATTGGCGTTTGAACTCAGCGGGGGGACAACCATTCGGCGTCGTTTCGGCGGAATTCACCGGGGCGAGGGCGATTTCGACCCCGCCCGTTGACCGCCGCCGCCATTTTCCCTATCGTGCGCGGGCGACCTTCGTGGCGTGACCGCGGGGAACCGATAAGGAGATCGTGATGCCTCGGGATGACGGCGGCCGGGATGTGATGGAGCCGGAAACGGCTCGCAGC
>CALMEH010000840.1 GCA_937863115.1 uncultured Acidobacteriota bacterium | reverse complement strand
AGATCAACCCGTTTCAGTCTGTAATTACTAATCTGTAATTTATAATCACGGGTAAAACGAGTGCATGTATAGATTTATGGACGAAGAAAAAAAGCCTGAAACAAACGGCGATTCAAATATCGCATTGAACAGCGATTCGCTGATAATGATGCGGAATATTTGGAAAACCTATCAAATGGGAACGGAGACGCTGCACGCTTTGCGCGATGTTTCGTTTGATGTTAAAAAAGGTGAATATCTGGCTATTATCGGTCCTTCCGGTTCGGGAAAATCAACCTTAATGAATTTAATCGGCTGTCTTGATTCGCCGACACGCGGACAATATTGGATAAATAACAATCAAGTTGCCGAAATGACCGACGATGAACTTGCTCAAATTCGCAACAAAGAAATCGGCTTCGTTTTTCAAACTTTTAATTTGCTCGCCCGCGCAACTGCGCTCCACAATGTCGAATTACCACTAATCTACGCCGGAATTAGTGCGAGCGAAAGACACGAAAAAGCGCAAGCCGCCCTTGCTTCAGTCGAACTCGGTGACCGCGTTACGCATCGCCCAAATGAACTTTCCGGCGGTCAGCGTCAGCGCGTCGCCATTGCGCGGGCTTTGGTCAATCATCCTTCAATTCTTCTCGCTGACGAACCAACAGGCGCACTTGACAGCAAAACGAGTGTCGAAATTATGTCGCTTTTTGAACGTCTTCACGCTGAGGGCAACACAATCATCATCGTTACACACGAACACGAAGTCGCCGAACGCGCTCATCGTGTTATCACCATCCGCGACGGCGAAATCGAAAAAGATGAGCGAATAAAATGACCGAAAATCTCCCAAGTTATGTTTCGATTGTATTTATTTTGACCACTTTTCTAACAGTCGGTTTTATCCTTCGCGCCATTCGGGATACGGTTTATAATACGTTTGCGGCAAAAACCCTAGTGTTTTTAATTTCCTTCTGGCTTTTCTTTCAAAGCATTTTCGCGCTTTACGGTTTTTATAAATTAACTCCGAGAAACTTACCATTTGTCGGAGTTTTACCAAGCGTTTTGCTTGTTGTTGCGCTTTTTATATTTGCCAGAAAGAGTTTTATCGAACCGCTTCCGTTGAAAACTTTAACACTTCTTAGCATCGTCAGAATTCCCGTCGAATTGTGCATTTTTTGGTTGTTTCAAAACAAATTGATGCCCCAAATTATGACGTTTGAAGGTTGGAATTTCGATATTTTATCGGGCATTTCAGCAATTTTTATAACTTGGTTTGCCTTTCGTGGCGGAAAAATAAATCCCCCGATTTTAATATTGTGGAATGTTTTCGGGCTTATATTACTAATAAATATCGTTATAATCGCTGTGCTTTCTGCGCCGTTGCCGATTCAAAAATTTGCTTTTGAACAACCAAATGTTGCCGTTCTTTACTTCCCTTTTATTTGGCTTCCGACGATTATTGTCCCGATTGTTTTATTTTCACATCTCGCAAGTTTGTGGATTCTGATTTTCAAACGTAAAGATTCGTAAATTTGAACTCAGACGCTAAACTCTTTGTTTTGTTTCAGCGTATAATCAAGTAAGATTTTTTAAGATGAATTTTTCGGAAACATTAAAACTTGCCTTCGCTTCGATTTGGTCGCACAAACTTCGTTCTTTTCTGACACTTTTGGGAATGATTTTCGCAGTTGCCGCCTTTATGCTCGTGCTTTCGGTTTTGCAAGGTTTTAGCGCGTATGTGGACGAAAAACTTGCCGGAATCGGCTCAAATTCTTTTACTATTCGGCGATTTAGTTTTGACGATTTTAAAGATACGGATACAATCGCTGCCGCCCAACGGCGCAATAAAGAACTGACCTTTGAAGAAATGGAATTCATCAAGGAACGCGCCCAATTGATTGATAAAATCGGTGTCAAAGCCTTGCCGAATTCGCGGGAAATCAAACGCGGCGGTGAAACTTTGCGAGATGTCAGAATTGAAGGCACTGAGCCGGTAATTGCCGAAATCGAAAAATTGGACATTGCCCAAGGCAGATATTTTACAACCTCGGAAAATAACAACAAAATGCGTGTTTGCTATGTCGGAATGGACATTGCCAACAAACTTTTTCCGCAGGGCGATGCGCTCGGCGGTGAAATTACCATTCAAGGAATTCCCTACAAAATTATCGGAATTCAAACTGCAAAAGGAACGGTTTTCGGTCAGCCGCAGGATAATTTCGTGCAGTTTCCAATAAAAACTTACGGCGCAAATTTTGGCGGATTACGTGGAAGCCGCGGTATTTTTTTTGTTGCTTCCGCAAAATCGGACAAACTTTTTAATGATGCTGTCGAAGAAGCGCGAACTTTAATGCGAATAAAACGCAAACTCGAATTCGGTGAAAAAGATAATTTCGGCATTCTAACGCCCGATGCGATTTCTAAACTCATCAGCGGTATAACCGGACCTGTCGCCACGGTTATATTGATTGTTCCCACAATCGCTTTAGTCGTCGGAGCAATCGTAATTATGAATATTATGCTGGTCGCGGTTACGGAAAGAACCAAAGAAATCGGCATCCGCAAAAGTTTGGGCGCACGGCAAGCCGATATTCTCAGACAATTTCTTTTTGAATCTGGAACGCTCGCGCTTTTCGGAGGAATTCTCGGTTTGATTATTGCCGAAATACTTGCGTTTATAGTTACAGTTGTCGTTCAAATTCCAACTAAGATTCCAATTTGGGCGATTTTTTTAGCAATCGGTGTTTCCGGCGGAATCGGTATTGTAGCCGGATTATTTCCGGCATGGAAAGCGGCACGGCTTGATCCGATTGAAGCCTTACGGCACGAATAATTTATGAAGTTTATCGGCAGTTCATTTTACGAAAATCTGAAAATGGCGTTGGATACGCTGCGGAGTAATAAACTGCGTTCTTTTCTGACGATTATCGGCGTGGTCATCGGCGTTATTACCGTAATGCTAATTTCGTCAATTATCAGCGGCATCAATGTCGCGGTTGAAAAGCAAGTTGAATCTTTCGGAACCCGCTCAATTTTTCTTTACAAAACAGACATCGGCATTCGCACGAGCGCACCAACCCGCGAAGAACGAATGCGGAAACCTTTGACGATGGACGATGCCGAAGCGATCAATGATCTGCAATCAATCGAAGTTTCAGTCCCATTTTTGGATATTTCAAATAATTTTTTCGGTCAGAAAATAAACGTAACGGGCAAGAATGGTAAAACATCTTCATCGGTTCAATTAAATGGCACTTTACCGCAAGTTGAAAAAACTACTTCCGAAACATTGCTCGAAGGTCGCTGGTTTTCGCAATCCGAATCGGACGAAAAAGCCAATGTTTGTCTAATTGGCGATTTTGTCCGCGAAACTTATTTTCCCTTTGACAATCCGCTTGGGCAAACGATTGAAATCGGCGGAACAGAATTCAGAATTATCGGTTTGCTCGAAAAACGCGAACAACTTTTTGGGGGCGGCGGCGGCAACAATGATCAATCAAATGTGATTTATATGCCGATGGGGGCGGCTTTGAAATTGAAGCCCAACGCCGATGATTTGTTCATTTTGGCGGTTGCCCGCGAAGGACAGCTTGAAAAAGCGAAAGATGAAGTGCAAGATCTTTTGCGAATTCGCCGAAATGTAAAATATGGTGAAAAAAATAATTTCGCTATGGAAACTGCGGCAAGTTTGATCGAACAATTCGGCGCAATTACGAGCGGCGTTTTTATTGCAATGATTGTAATTTCGTCAATCGGTTTGATGATCGGCGGACTCGGCGTGATGAATATTATGCTCGTTTCCGTTACTGAAAGAACCCGCGAAATCGGCATTCGCAAAGCAATCGGCGCACGTCAAAGCGATATTCTTTTGCAATTCCTGATTGAAGCCGCAACTTTAACCGGATTCGGCGGACTTGTCGGGCTTTTAATAGGCTGGCTACTTACGCTGCTTGTAAAATTGATAATGCCGTCTTATGTTCCGCTTTGGGCACCGATTGCAGGATTTTGTGCCAGCGTCGGAATCGGCTTAATTTTCGGACTTTTTCCTGCTTGGAAAGCTGCACGCCTCGATCCGATTGAATCGCTCAGATACGAATAAAAAGTTAGCGGAAATGACGAATAAATAAAACTTATTCGTCATTTCTGTTGCAAAAAAATCATCCCAAAAATCCAGAAAATGCCCAAGACGATATTATTCCAAGCAAAATAATGGCAAAGAAAATTGTCAAAGTCGCCGACCAAGCAATCGTTGGCGTAACTTTTTCACCCGCGTTTTTCAATCCGGTTGCATTCAACCACAACCAATAAAACATCAGCAAACTTAACGAACTGAGCAATGTGAACAGCACGGGATTATTTGCAGGATTAAACAGAAATCCGAGATTATCCTGCACCAACGTAGTTTGCCCTAAAATCGGGTGTATATCTGCCGGATCTTTGACGAATAAGATTATCGTGCCAATGATAAATCGAATGACCGCAATTGGAAACGCCGCATAAATCGTTGCCGAAAATGCTTGCCAATAGTTCAACTGTCCGCCCATTGCCAGCGCAAAAATAAGAAAAACAGCCGCGAAAAAAGCATATAGAAAAACTTGTCCCACAAAACTGTTGACAGCTTGACCGGCGCGTAAAATGGGATTTTTATTTTGTTCGAGCGCGTCGGCGCGACCGATTTCGATTTGTTTCCGCGCTTCTTCATTGTTCGCCAACATCGGCATTTCAAGCGTTTTATCAATAGTGTAATTTGTAATTCTTTCGGGCGTGAGCCGCAACAGAAACAAATTGAAAAACACCGCGGACATTAGCCAAATAATCAAAAACGCTGCAAGCCAACGCGGATGCCGCCGCAAATTTTGAAAAACTTCGGTCGGGCTAAGAAAGATATTTATCAAACTCGAACCTGTTGACATCCGCTCCGTTTCGCCCGTGTCGGGTTTTGGAATAAAACTCAAACCGACAATTAAAACGCCCAATAAAATCAACGCAATACCAGTCGTAGTCAAACTCGGAATGACTTTTAAAATACTCAAAACTATAATCAAAACGCCGACAACCGCCGTGATTATCCCAGCAATACGATTCATAATTTCCTCTTGATTTTTGAAATAAATATACCTAACTAACTTACGATTTCAAAAAATTATTTGTTTCAAATAAGTTAAAGCTGAGATTGAGCGTTTTCGTAACCTTCAGCGCGAATGCAGGCGGCAAAATGATTTGGCTCGATTTCGCGCAGTTCCGGTTCGATTTTCGTGCAATCTTCAATCGCCCACGGACAACGAGTTCGGAAACGACAGCCAGAAGGCGGATTTATCGGTGTCGGAACATCGCCTTGCAAGACGATTCGTTCACGTTTTCGCTTCGGATCAGGAATCGGAATTGCCGAAAGAAGTGCTTTTGTGTAAGGATGTAGCGGATTTTCATACAAGATTTGTGCCTCCGCAATTTCGACGATTTTGCCCAAATACATCACTGCCACACGTTGTGAAATATGCTCGACAACCGCCAAACCGTGTGAAATAAACAAATAAGTCAAACCGAATTCGGCTTGCAAATCCTGCAAAAGATTAACGACTTGAGCTTGCACCGAAACGTCCAAAGCCGAAACAGGTTCGTCGCAAATTATCAATTTCGGATTTAGCGCAAGCGCACGCGCAATTCCTAATCTTTGGCGTTGCCCGCCGGAAAATTCGTGCGGATAACGAAACATATAATTCGGATCGAGTCCGACCTTTGAAAGCAAATCGGCTACGCGGTC
>CALMEH010000839.1 GCA_937863115.1 uncultured Acidobacteriota bacterium | reverse complement strand
ATCGCCGGAAACGGGTTTATCACCAAACAAGCCCCAACGCATAATCGTATAGCCGTTGTCGCTACTGCGCCAGACATACCAAGTGCCGGTTGACGGACGGAAAACGGTTAAATCGTTGATGCTGTCGCCGTCGTAATCGCCGACCATCGGCGTATCGCCGTTTAAGCCGAAACGTCGTGTAACTGTCGTCGAAGTCGCGCTTCGTTTAATCGTCCAAGTTCCGGTCGAAGGCGTAAAGACCGCCAAATCAACCATTCCATCGCCGTCATAATCTGCTTGAACGTTGATGTCGCCGGCGCGTCCCATCGTTTGAACGCTTAAAGTCGCATCCGAACTGTTCAACGTGAACCAAGTGTAGTTGGAGTTGGTTGAACGCAGAACTGAAACATCTGCAAAACCGTCGCCGTCAAAGTCGCCTCGATGATGAAGCGAGCGGATTTGACCGCGAATTTCACCATCGGGGTTGTTTGCCGTTTTGATTATGAAATAGAAAAGTCCGTCGCGTAGTTGTTCGACTTGTTCTTCATTTATTTCAAAAGTTTGCGCCATAACTCTGCCCGAAGTGCCGCCAGAATTCGTTAGCGTAAAGGCAACATCGCCATTTTCGCTTGACATTGCGGGACCGTTAATCGTTACAGAAGTTGCTACGCTTGATAGATTGTAGTAGCCAAGATGCACGCGAATTTGGTTTTCCGCCGGATTAAGAACGATAAATCCGTGTCCTCTGCCGTTGGTTGTAACCGGCGGAACAACATTTTGACCGCGAAGATTTGCGGAAAATGCTCGCGGAACGTGCGGAACGGGCGTTCCATTCGGTGTCGGTGTTGTCGTTGGCGTTCCCGAAGGTGTAACGTTCGGTGTCGGTGTCGGGGGCGTAGCCGAAAACAGACCGGAAAGGACTGTATTTTCTCCGTTTCTGACAGATAAAATAGCTCCGCTCGTAACTGTCGGAACAGTTCCTCCATTATCGGTTGTCAAACGCAAACTGCCTGCTCGATTTTGTATCGTAATATTGCCGATTGCCTCGTTTGCCAAACTTACAGTTAAAACCGCGCCGTTCGGAACATTTACCGAACTAACCCAAACATTGAGCATTCTTCGAGTGTTCCAAGTTTCATAAACTGAATTGCCACGCGGAACAATGCCGTCAATCGCATCGCCCGTCAAAACTGAAAATAGACGAACTGGCGGGATCGGCGTTCCGTTAGGTGTCCCGCTCGGCGTAACCGTCGGCGTTGCGTTTGGCGTATGACTCGGCATAACGGTTGGCGAAGGCGTTGAAGGAACGCTAAATGCGCCCGAAACGACTGTCGTATTACCATTTTTTACTGTTACTGTATCACCGCTGACCGCCATCGGAACAGTCGTATTCGGCGTAGCGGTTGAAAGCGTCAAACGCCCGCGACGAAACATATCAATCGTCATCGTGCCAATTTGGTCGGCGTTCAAAAACACTTGAACTTGTGTTCCTGCCATCGCATTTACACCCTGAACATTAACAATCAATTCGCGGATAGTTGTGTCGTTAAATGTTCTGACATCGTAGGTTGCATAACCGTTTGTTCCGGTCGTATTCGTTTGCGGCGAACCCGACGGTGCGGTTAAAACTGCTACCAAATCGGGCAAATTGTTGGTTTGAGCATTGCTCGTGCCACTCCCGAATTGAAATAAATAAGGCAATGACACCCAAAGTGCGATTGCCGTTATAATTAGAAAAGTAGAACGAAATTTACTTTTTGATTTGAAAAAAGTTCGATATGCGCTTTGCATTATTAATCTCCTAAGTTTTTCGTTCGCTGCCAATTGACGATTTTGGGGGCAGGACACATTGCAACGAACACGTTAAATTTTGATTTTGTAAAAGTTTGCCGAAACCACAAACTTTTTTGTGTTGAATTACTACAAATAGAAAAGTCCGCAAAAAGATGCGAAAAATACAATGGAAGAAATTTTTCTATGAAAAAATTAAAACCTGAAATTTTTAATTTGTAATCACGAGCAAAACAAGTGCTACGGTATTTGAGGTGTATTTACGGCACTCAGCGCATCCGGGCGTTTATACGGTTGATTTGGGACTTGCACGGCTGACATTCTCAGCCAGTCAGCCAAAAAATTCGTCCGCATTTGCGGTTGCTTCGATTGCACGAGTGCGGCGATACCGCTGAGAATCGGGGCA
>CALMEH010000838.1 GCA_937863115.1 uncultured Acidobacteriota bacterium | reverse complement strand
GCGCACGAGTTTCTGCACAAAATTTTTCGGTGAAAATCGCGCTAAATTCATTTTTGTTTCTACTATCGCCGTCGGTCATTGGTTTAAAGAATAGTAAATGGTAAAAAGTAAATAGTGAAAAGTGAAAAAATCTTCGACATACTATTCTCTATTTACTATTCTCTATTCTCGAAATTTGAATATAACGCGATTTCGTCGAAAAGGAAAAGATGATTTATAAGTTTCCAAAATCTGCCCGAACGGACAGATGAAAAAAATTACTAAAACTAATATTCACTTGAGTTTTGGAAAATTGAAATCTAAAATAAAACTTGATTTTAGTAAGCGGACAAATTTAATTTATGAAACAAACGGCGAAAGAATCAGATCGACACTTTGTCAATTTCACACTTTGAAATCTACATTGATTTGCAGAATGATTTCTTTCTTTTTGAAATCAATTTACAATGCAAAATTTAACATTGGCAATGGCTGGCAGTAGAAAGTTTTTCGTGATTTATAAATTTATTCTGTCTTCTGACTTACGGAGCGGTATTTTCCAAATCTTAGGCGAAAATTTCAAATTTGAAATCTTAAATCCAAACTATGGCACATAATCTTTTCAATACACGACAAACATTTAAAACAGGCAGCGGCGGCGAAGGCGTTTTTTATTCTCTGCCGCAACTTGAAAAAGAAAATATCGGGGCAATTTCGCGTCTGCCGATTTCGATTCGGATTGTTTTGGAATCGGTTTTGCGGAATTTTGATGACGGCAAAAAAGTTTCGGAAGAAGCTGTGCGGCAAATCGCAAATTGGAGCGCGACGGCGGAAAGAACTGACGAAATTCCGTTCACAGTTGCTCGCGTGATTTTGCAAGATTTTACAGGCGTTCCGCTGCTTGTAGATTTGGCGGCGATGCGTTCGGCAGTGCAGAAGTTGGGCAAAGATGTTGGTGTAATTGAGCCGCTTGTTCCGGTAGATTTGGTCATTGACCATTCCGTGCAAGTTGATTATGCGGGCAGCGAATCGGCTTATCAGCGCAATATGGAAACCGAATTTAAGCGCAACGAACAGCGGTATAAATTCCTCAAATGGGGAACGCAAGCCTTTAACGGTTTTCGCGTTGTGCCGCCGGGAATTGGTATTGTTCACCAAGTAAATCTCGAATATTTGGCAAAAGGCGTGTTTGAAAAAGAAGGCGTTTATTATCCTGATTCGCTTGTCGGAACAGATTCGCATACAACGATGATTAACGGTTTGGGCATTGTCGGCTGGGGCGTTGGCGGCATTGAAGCCGAAGCCGGAATGCTCGGTCAACCCGTCTATTTCTTAACGCCGGATGTTGTCGGCGTAAATTTAACAGGAAGTTTGCCGCAAGGCGCAACGGCGACCGATTTGGTTTTGCGCGTTACCGAAATGCTTAGAAAAGCCGGAGTCGTTGGCAAATTCGTTGAATTTTTCGGCGAAGGCGCAACTGCCTTAACAGCGACTGACCGCGCCACGATTGCAAATATGGCTCCCGAATACGGCGCGACGATGGGATTTTTCGGCACAGACGAAAAAACTTTGGATTATTTCCGCGCCACAGGACGCGATGAAACGCAGATTGAAACGATTCGCAATTATTACACGGCGCAAAATATGTTCGGTATTCCGCAAGAGGGCGATGTTGATTATACGGTTTCGCTTAATTTGGATTTGGCGACCATCACGCCTGCCGTTGCGGGACCGAAACGCCCGCAGGACAGAATTGAATTATCGAATCTTGACGACAGATTTATCGAATTATTTTCAAAACCTGTGGCAGACGGTGGCTACGGCAAAAACCGTGATGACCTTGAAAAACGTTTTTTGACGACCATGGGCGCGAAAAATTCGGGCGTAGCAATCGGCGGCGGCGAACAAAAATCAAACTCAATTCCCGAATCAATTCACGATTCGGTTACGCCCGACAACACGAACCCGAAAACAGAAATTGAGATGATGAACAATCGTCCGACTCCTGACCGCGTTCACGATTTGGACGAAGTTACGCCGACACAAAATGTAACCGTCGGACACGGCGATGTTTTGATTGCGGCGATAACTTCCTGCACGAACACCTCGAATCCTGCCGTAATGATTGCCGCCGGAATCGTAGCGAAAAAAGCGGTTGAAAAAGGCTTGAAAGTTCCGCCGTATGTCAAAACTTCGCTTGCGCCCGGTTCGCGTGTTGTTACAGAATATTTGAATAAAACGGGTTTGCAGAAATATCTCGACAAAGTCGGGTTTAATCTCGTTGGTTACGGTTGCACAACTTGCATCGGTAATTCGGGTCCGCTTGATGCCGGAATTGAAGAAGAAATTGTCGAAAATGATATTATCGCGGCTTCTGTGTTGTCAGGAAATCGAAATTTCGAGGCGCGTGTTCATCAAAACGTCAAGGCGAACTTCTTGATGTCGCCGCCGTTGGT
>CALMEH010000837.1 GCA_937863115.1 uncultured Acidobacteriota bacterium | reverse complement strand
AGTTGAGATTGAAAAGTCGTCGAGTGAAACAGACTTCCAACAATCTGAAACTAATTCTCCGAACAAATCAATCTATCTTTACCGAATTTATCATCACTCGACAGTTGACGGTCCCGGGCGGCGAAGCGTGGTCCAAGTTGCGGGCTGTTCGATTCTTTGTGCGGGTTGCTACATTCCCGAAACGCATTTACGGGCAAACGGCAGACTTGTTTCGACCACCGAAATTATCTCAGATATTGATGAAAAAAGCGGTGAACACGATGGTGTAACGATTTTGGGCGGCGAACCGTTTGATCAACCGGAGAGTTTGGAAATTTTGGTTAAACGACTCAAAGCAAAAGGTTATCACTTGGTAATTTACAGCGGCTTTACGCTGGAAAATTTACTTGCGCGGAATTCTCAGAGCATCAATCGAATCTTAGCTAAAACAGATTTGCTGGTTGATGGAGCGTTTCAACACGAACTTTCTCCAAACGCCGGAGAATATCGCGGCTCAAGTAACCAAAGACTGATTTATTATCCGATCACGAGGCAAAAAAATGAGCGGTGAGCAAACATTTGTGAAAAGTGAAGATTACGAAAAAAACCGAAAAAAATCAGCAGATGAATTTATCGAATTTATGGAAATTTGTCTTGATGAAGGCTGGTCGCCCACGAAATGCCCGGACGGTTGCATTGTTGAACCTGACGGCATTTGTCCGCATAACTTCAAAAGTGACCTTCTCGAATTAGGAGTCATTTAAACAAAAAATATGGAAGCAATTATTCACGCTAAACAACTTAAAGAACAAGTCGGAGCTTTGCAGGGTATTTTTGCTCGAAAAGAAACGATTCCGGCATTGGGCAAAATAAAGATTGACGCTAATTCCAACGGTGTATTCGTGATGACCGCGACGGATTTGGATATTTCGCTGATTATCGAGCAAGAAGTTGATATTTTGCAATCCGGTTCAATCTGCCTTTCGGGTAAAAAATTGGGCGAAATTACAGGAAATTTGCCGAATGAGCCGGTGCATTTGAAACTCGATAAAAGCGGCGCACGAGTCGAATTTCAAGCCGGACGTTTCAAGAGCAAATTAAGCGGCACGGACAGTGATACTTTCCCGGAAGTTCCGCGTGTCAATGCCGAAAGTTTGAAACTGCCTGCCACGGTTTTTTACGAAGGCTTACGGCGAACAATTTTTGGCGTGACCGAAGACAACAAGCGTTTTACGATTAACGGAATTCTGTTGGTTTTAGACAATTCCGGCTTGAAAATGGTCAGCACCGATGGGCATCGCCTTTGCTTTTTTCAAACTGCCGCTTCGCAGACAAATCAGACTCTCACTTGCCTGATTCCGAT
>CALMEH010000836.1 GCA_937863115.1 uncultured Acidobacteriota bacterium | reverse complement strand
CGAATAAACAATCATCTGCAAATCGGGGGAAAACCATCTTTCAGTAACTGCTTGAAGCGGTTTGTCGTTACCGATTTGTCCGGCGGGAATTTCAACCGTCGTGCGCGTGCCTTCGACCTTTACGCCTTCCAACATTTTTGAGCCGAGCGATTCTGTTTTGCCGTTTCGCGGTTCAAATTCGTTTTGAATCGGCGGATTGTTTGGCAAAGGATTTCGGCGCACAACTTTGCGATTGACATCAATAAAATAATTCATTTTACCGACAAAATCGTTAATGAAAATAAGTTTTTGCGGTTCGCCGATGGAAACGCCGCCGATGTCTTCGAGCGTTTGTTCGCGGCGCGTTCTGCCCGCCGCATCGCGGAAAATCGCGCCTATTGTTTGCTTTGTCGCGGTTGAACCGTCAAAAAGTCGGCGCGTATTTTCGATAATTATTTCGGCTGAAAAAGGCGAATCTTTCACTAATTTATCACCGAAACGCATTTCCATTCCGAGAAACTGCGCGTTTGGCGAGGGTTTACGATTTTCGCCGCGTGGCGGTCTGATTTCTCCGAGTTCGACTTGGTCAATCACGCCGTCGCCGTTGCGGTCTATGTCAGGAAATCTCTGACGAATATTTTCGTTAAAATCGTTGCGCGAAACGTCGGAATCCTCACGGTCTAAGAACAAAAACGGCGGCACAATCTGCGGCGGAAGCCGTTCGCCGTTGGGCGGTTTCCTCGGCAATTCGCTTTGTTCGAGAACGCCGTTATTGTTTTTGTCCCATTTTTTGAAAAAAGAGTTGGATGCCGAAACGTATTCTTCGAGTTCGATTTTACCGTTTTTGTTGGTGTCAATCTGCTCGATCCATTCGGGGCGCGGCGGGCGATTTCCGTTTCCAAACGGCGGGTTTTCCCCCCCCGGACGTTGTGCGAAATTTATCGCAACAGCTGAAAATAATATGATTGTAATAAAAATAAAGCTTTTAAATTTCATAACTTTTTCCTCTTTTCAGAGTATCGCCTTGAGGCAATTTCTCTAAACAAAAATCGCCTCAAGGCGATATTCCGAACTTATTGAATAAAACGAATTGCCCGCGCCAAACCGTCGTCGCCAACCAGAACTTCGGCATTGACGAGTTCCGTAGAATTTTCAAGTTTGGTCGTAACGCCGAGCGTAA
This sequence comes from uncultured Acidobacteriota bacterium, assembly GCA_937863115.1. Lineage (GTDB taxonomy): Bacteria > Acidobacteriota > Blastocatellia > Pyrinomonadales > Pyrinomonadaceae > CALMEH01. Next base: position 1,320 of record CALMEH010000836.1, on the reverse strand, counting down.
CCATCATCGAACGCGGAACTTTGACTTTCATAATTTGTCCGCTTTCCGCCGCCGGAGAATAATTCAAAGCAATAAAATCGGTTTTGATTTCTTCGGTTTTCGGTTGCACTTTTGCTTGATTAACCAAGCGTTTTGCAGGTTCGGTCGAAGCCGTCAAATTTAAATTGCTTTTTGCTGAAACAAATTTTTTCGGGGTAGTTTTCGGATTTGTTATAGGTTGACTAATTTGTTGTTTATCAACAATTTGCCTTTCTTTAGCGATTTCTTGATTTGAAATGTTCGGCGCGTTCGGAACAGTAATTCCAACTGCATTAACTTCGGCAAGAATCTCTCCGTCGCGCGAATTTACAAACAAAATCAGCCCGAAACAAACAAACAAAGCCACAGAAGCAAAAGTCGCAACGCGCCAATCAAGCCAAGTCGGAATCCAACCTTTGCGCCGATTCGCTTTGGCTTCTTTTATGTTGCGCTGAACATTCCACCAAAGATTAGGTGATTCGTCGATTTCGTCAATTTCATCTTTGCTTAAAACTGAATCTTTGACGATTTGGCGTAAAATTTGGTCGAGTTGTTCATCGGAAAAATTCTTGTTCATAATAAACTCCAAAATTAACTTCTCAATCAAACAGACGCGCAGAGAAGAAATTCGGTTACAATTTTTTCAAGAAAAAATCGTAAGTCGCAATTTGTATTTGAATTTAAGGAGAATTTCCCCGCGATTCAAATACGAATTGCGACTTACGATTTGAATAAACCTTCGAATTTTAGACGTTTTCTACAGTTTTAGTTTTCGCAGGAAACATCAAAGATGCAATTACAGAAAGCAAAATCGTTCCTAAAATAAATCCGAGCGACCAAGTTATCGGGAATTTTCCGCCAAAAGCATCGTTGAGCCAGACCATTTTTAAGCCGACAAAAACCAACACAATCGCCAAACCATATTTCAAAAGATGAAATTTATCAACCGCTCCGGCAAGCATAAAATACATTGCGCGAAGTCCGAGAATCGCAAAAATATTTGACGTGAAAACAATCATCGGTTCTTTCGTGAGCGCGAAAATTGCGGGAACGCTGTCAACTGCGAAAATGATGTCGGTTAATTCCAAAAACAAAAGCGCGATAAAAAGCGGCGTTGCAAAAAGTTTGCCATTGTCGCGGACGAAAAACTTCTGTCCTTGAAGAGTCGGCGTAACCGGAACGAAGCGTTTGAAAAGCCGAATAAGAAAATTCTTTTCGGGGTCAACTTCATTGTCGGGCGCAAACATCATTTTAATTCCGGTGATAATCAAAAACGCGCCGAAAATGTAAATAATCCATTGA
>CALMEH010000835.1 GCA_937863115.1 uncultured Acidobacteriota bacterium | reverse complement strand
CATCTTGAGGGCGCGGCGTTCCGGTTAGGTTCATTCCGATTGTGTTACCCTGCACGATATTATTATTGGCATTCGTGCTGTTGATATGCACACCGTAACGATTATTTCCCGCAATAAAATTTCCTTCGCCCGCATTTTCGCCACCGATTGTGTTTGCCCCAACTCCTACAATCTCAACACCGTCATTTGTATTGCCCAAATCATTGATGCGCGTAATGTCCAAACCAATTGTGTTTCCCCGCACTAAATTTCCGGTTGCTCCCGTGCCTTCGATGATTACGCCGTCAGTGGCATTTCCTGAAATCAAATTTCCTGCCCCCGATGCCCCGCCGCCGATTGTCGTGTTAATTGCGCCATTGATTCTTATGCCGTTTGTCGCATTAGCAATCGCTCCAGTTCCGGTTGCGTTCGTGCCGATGTAATTTCCCTGAATCGTGTTGTTCGGGGCTTGAGAAAATAAGGTGTCGCCGAGAATATAAATTCCGCTTCCGTCAAATCCGCCGCCAATGCTTGTGCCGTTGGAGGAAATTACGTTTCGCAAATTTGAAGTAGTTCCGCCGACCGTGTTTCCGCCCGAACGAAAAAACAAAATCCCGGAATTTCCGTTGCCCATTGCTGCGGAATTTCGATTTAAACCGACATTGTTGTTTTGAATTGTCGCTCCCGTTGCCGGTTGCGAAACAGCAATTCCGTAGCGCGAATTGCCAACAACGATGTTTCGTGAAATCAAGGTCGAGCCACCCACCCTGGCATTTGATGCGTTGACCGAAATACCGTTAAAATTTGGTAAGGCAATAGCATTTGAATTATCCGTTCCGACAAAATTCCCTTCGATAATTGCGCCGTTTCCATTGATTTCAATTCCTTCACCACCGAAGCGATAAATTGCCAAACCGCGAATCGTCGTATTTGTGCCGCTCGTATCAATCCGCAAACCATCAACCAATCCTCCGGCAAATAAACCGTCAAGCTGAACGCAAATGGTTGCATTGCTTCCGGTTGCCGCCGTATTGGTTGTTGCGCCTGTTTGCGAATAACCGTTTATCGTTACCGATTCGGTAATTGCCGGAAGAGCAGATGAAGGCAAAATCGTTTGCAAACAACCGTCCGGAATCGCAAAATCAATAATGTTTGCCCCGGCAAAAGCGTTCGCCTCTTGAATTGCCGCCCGAAGCGAACAATTTCCGCCGCCGTCATTGCAAAAACCGTCGCCCGGAAGCGCGTCAGATGTGTCGCCCGTCGTATTAACGACAAAAACCGACTGGGGAATCAAAAGATTTTGATTCAATACTGTTTCAACAGAATCGGTTTGGAATTGATAAAAAGGTAGATTATTTTCAGCCCGAACTTGCCAAATCGAAAGTAAAACGTAAATGCACAATGCCGATAAAATATATGATGTCCGTGTAAAATATTTGTTTCTCATCTCTGTTTTCTCCTTTATTGAATTGCCCCAAATCCGCTCAATGGATTGGCATAAAATGCATCGGTTTGATAAACCGTTGCGTTAAAAGTTCCGTCAGTCGTGCCGACGATTTTTATCGGCAATAGCATTCTGATTCCGCCGATTTTATTGGTTTTCACGATGTTGTTATCAACAATTTTGCCGTCTGGACCGACCGTAAATTTCAATAAACGTGCAAGTTCACCATTACGTAAAACTTTGATTTCATATTCGCCTTTGTTTTTATCAAGAAAATGAGAATCACGATAAACGCCGGATGAATTATTGTTAAAACCGCGAACGGTATAGAAATAAAATGTCCTAAGCGAATAACGGAAAGGTTTTTCGTCAACGCTGTTAGTCAAAGTTTCCTCCGCCGAATTACTTTTAACACTGACGATTTGTCTGCCGTTGAAATAAAGAAATGCTTCGACATTTTCGCTTTCAAGCGAATTTTTGAACCAAGTTTGCAAATTCAAAATCGGCGCGTCTTCGTTGTCAGTGGCATTTAACCACAACCAAGCCATCGGCAAACGCCAATCTTCGTCAATATAAAATTCTTTTTTTCCTTTATATTCGGGGATTTTTTGGTCGGGTGTATAGGTCGAAATTTTATATTTGCCCGAAAATAAAATTTTGTCCGTGCCTTCTAAGCTATTTTTCAGACGAATACGAAACGGAAATAGTCCGGTTTGCGCGGTAATCGCTTTCTTTTCGAGTTGGTCAAAAGTTATATCTTCAACACTCTCAACATTTTCCCAATAATCGGCTTCAAGCACCGGCGTTCGCATTCGTTGAGTGAACCAAGGTTTGCCATCTGCTGTATCAAATTCAACGAAAATCTGACTGCCGTTTGTAACCGGACCATTAATCGCAAATTTGATTTCCGGCGACCAACTCCAAGTATCATAAACCGGCTCGGCGGCTGAAGAATTTTTCCACCAACGAAGAAATCGGTGCGGCTTAACAACAATCGTGCGTTTGAGCAAAATAGGTTCCGCAATTTGGGGCACGATATTGAAGTTTGTCGTCTTT
>CALMEH010000834.1 GCA_937863115.1 uncultured Acidobacteriota bacterium | reverse complement strand
TGAACGCCGTCTGAAAAAAGTTTCGTTAGCGATTCGCTCGTATATGCAAACGCCCGACATCGTTGCTATCGTTGAAATAGAAAATCTTGCCGTGTTGAAAAAACTCGCCGCACGGATCAATAAAGACGCTGAAGCCGACGGTAAACCGAACCCGAATTACGAAGCGTTTCTTATCGAAGGCAACGACATCGGCGGGATTGATTCGGGATTTTTGGTCAAGAGTTCGCGGGTTGAAGGATTGGAAACAAAACAATTTGGCAAAGAGAATGTTTTTGAAAATCCGAATACCAAAAAAGAAGTTTTCTTAAATGACCGTCCGCCTTTTCTGCTTCGCGCCGCCGTGAAAGACACAAAAACTAATCAGCCTTTTGAAGTTACGGTAATCGTTAATCACCTGAAATCTTTTCGCGGTTACACGGACGAAAAAGATGCGCCGTTTGTGCAGATGAAGAAAAGACTGCAAGCCGAATTTTTGGCGAAAAACGTCAACGAAAGATTAAAAGCAAATCCCAACGAACGTATAATTTTAGTCGGCGATTTCAATTTTTATCAATTTAACGATGGTATTATGGACGTTATCGGCGTTATCAAAGGAACGCCTGCATCGAAAGATTTGGTGATGAATCCTTCGGAAGATTTATTAAATCCTGATTTGACGAATTTGGTTGATTTGATAAAAATTCCGCAGATGTATTCCTACAGCTTCGATGGCAACGCACAGGTTCTAGATCATTTTTTGATTACCGAAACCTTGAAAAAATATCTCATCGGCTTCGGGTATGTGCGCGTAAATACCGATTATCCTGAAATTTACCGAAACGATGCAAACCGTGTCGAAAGATTTTCAGACCACGATGCGGCAGTTGCTTTTTTCACGTTTGATGAGAAAACCAAGTAACCCGAATTGCGGATTACGAAAAATTAACATAACCATAAAAAATAGCAGATTCATCAGCAAACCCCATCGGAGTATCGCTGATGAATCTGCCTAAGTTTCCGTCATAAAACCTCGCCCGATAATAATGTAAGCCTGTGAAATTATCGTATTCTCTGCCCGTGAATTGATACCGATTCGGGAAGTTTGCGTTTGTCGCATTCCCGAAAGCGTCGTAATTCGTTTGCGCTGTAAGATTTCCGCTTGAATCGGTCAATCCGTTTGTGCTTCCTAAATGGTCGCTCAAAAAGTATTGCGTATTCGCGCCTGTCGTTTGCCGAAGTTTGTTGTCAATTCCTTGACCGTTAATGTATTTTGTCAGCGTTCCCGAATTGTCATCAACTAGAACGTCTTGACCATCGTAAATGAACTTCGTGTTTTCCTTACCGCCGACAATGAACCTTTGCACACGCCGACCGAGTGCGTCGTAACGATAACGAACGGTTTGCTTTCTCGTTGAAGCCGAAACAAGCCGATTCTCAAAGTCGTAGCCATATCGCCAAAAGTTCAGTCCTTCGGCTTTGAATACCATATTGCCGTTGGCATCGTAGTTGTAAACTGCACTTGAAGTGGAAATGACTTTGTTGAATGGTTGATAACCGTAACTTGCCGATTTGTGCGAACTCGTGCGGTTGCCGACATTATCAAAGTTGTAGCTTTCATTTCCGCTTGCCGAAGTTACACTTGTTAAGCGATTAACGAAATCATAACCGATTATTTTTGTGTTGGTCGGTTCGGTGATTTGTGAAATCTGACTCGCATTGTTGTAGCCGTATTGTCTGTCAAAGAGCGTCGCCGTTGAACTGACATCTTTCAAGCGTTTCAATCTCGACATTCCATCGTATTCGTAAGTTGTCGAAACACCGTTCGGAAATGTTCTCGATGTCAATCTGTCGGCGTTGTCATAGACGAATGAAATCGTTGAACTGTCTGATGAATTAACAATATTTTGCAACCGATTCGCATCGTCAAAGTTGTAACTTGCGTAATTCGTGCCGTCGAATTTCAACCTTTCTTGATTGACCGTCGAAGTTCGTTCGTATTCGTAATTTATCAAATGCCCGAAAACATCGGTTGTCGAAGTCATTCGATTGCGGTTGTCGTAGCCGAAATTTATCGTTCCCGCTTTGTTCGTCGCGCTGGTCAAACGCGAAATGTCATCGTAATTATAAACTGCCGTTTCGATTGACACAGGATTGTTCGTTCCTGCAAAATAGTTGATTTTCTTCAACCGATTCAAATTATCGTATTCGTAAGTCGTTTCGCGCCCTGCATAATCAATTCGTTTCTTGCGGTTCAAAGTTGCGTCATATTCATAACTCATCGTTGCGCCCGCTCTCGTTTGTGTCAAGACTTGCCCGAAAGGATTGTATGTAAAAGTGTAAATCTGATTGAGCGCGTCTTTGACTTCAATCGCTTGTTGTCGGGCGTTATATTTCGTCTGCGTCGTTTCATTTTCGGCATTCGTTACCGAAATCGTCCGAAGCGCGTCATCATAATTATAAACCGTTTCGCGGTTTGCCGTGTCAATTATTTTCTTAATGCGTCCGACCGTATCGTATTCAAACTTTTCCTTAAGCCGTGTTTGCCCGACTTCCGCCGCCGGATATTCAATTTCTTTCAAACGGTTGAAATCATCATAAACATAATCCGTCTGATTATTTACGCCGTCTTTCGACCACAATACATTCGACATCAAATCATAACCGACTTCCCGCGTATGCCCGAGCGCGTCCGTAATCTTTTTCAAACGATATGCCGTGTCAAATTCATAATTCGTTACCTTCCCGCGCTCGTCCGTTACGCTTTCAAGCAGTCGACGAATGTCATATTTGTAAGTTATTTTGTCCGCGTTCGGATAGATCATTTCAACTTTGCGCTGTGTGTCGTCAAAATAATTGTAAGTCGTCGTATGCGTCAAAGCATTCGTAACGGTTTTAATTCTACCCCGAACATCGTAAGTAAAATTCGTCTTTTTCAGATTCGCGTCTTCAATCTCATCAAGCAATCCGGTAGAAAACCATTTCAATTTCGTTTCATTCAACCGCGCATCTTTCACCTTGTCGGGCAAGCCTCTATTATTCGTCGCCGGATAAGTAATCGTCGTTACATTTCCCAAAGCATCTGTCGTCGTCGTCAGATTGCCATTCGCGTCATACTGATTAACCAAAGTATTCGTCGCCGGAACCGTCGCACTGTTAATTTTGTCTTGATAGGTCAGAACTTGTCCGAACGAATTGTATGTAAATTTCCGAGTTCCCAAATTCGTTGCGCCAACCTTATCCGTCTGCGTCAAAAGATTTCCGTTTGTGTCATAAGTCATTTCGCTGATACGACCCAAAGCATCAGTTTTTTTCGTCAGATTCAAACTCCAATCATATTCATAATTCGTTGTTTCAGAACCGCTTCCGCCACAACCGCAACTTCCTTCGGTTTTCGTGATAAGATTTCTGCCTTTTGATTTGTCGAAGAAGTATTTCGTAACTTTGCCGTTGGCATCCGTTACGACCGTGTGCGGCGTTGCGCTTGTCCAATTTGAATAATCGAGCGTGTATTTTTCAACTCCGCCGTGTTTTTCCGAAGTCGTCGCTCTGCCGTTTGAATCGTAAGCATGAGTTTCCAGAATATTGTCGAGCGCATCTTTAACTGTCGTCAGATAAATTTTGCCGCCGATGGTCATGTATTCAAATTTATACTTCGAGCCGTCGTTATAGGTTACGGTTTTCAGTTGTGTCGTGCTTGGATAATATTCGTAAGTCGCAATCGTTGAAATCGAATCGTTAATGCTCGCAATCGTTCCGTTGGTGTTCGGAGTTAAGGTTAAAACTCTGCCGAATGAGTCCGTTACACTCGTCAGATGTCCGTTTCCGTTATAACCCAAAGTAGTTTGATTACCGTTACGGTCTTTCTGCCACAACAGTTTGCCTGTCGAACTGAACTGATGAATCCGTCCGTCTTTGAACTTTAAGGTATAAGTGTTGTCGGCATTTTTGACAATCTCGCCATAAATGCCCATCAATGCTGCTTTGAATGGTTCGTTCGTTTTTCACGTCCGAAATATACAGCGCGTCCATCGGGCATATTGAGACGTAACATTTGATGATTATATGTTTCCGCTCCTTCTTGATGTTCGTCTTCGGGATAAATCCAAAGCGATTCGTCATATTTTGTTGACCAACCAAAACCGAACTGTCCGCTTGTTTGAATAATGCTGTTGTAAAACCGCTTGATTTCAATATTTTCACCAATGCCGGGCAAAGCGTAATCGGATTGCTCAATCCACATATTGCCGTTGGTAACATTGACAGGTTCGCCGACTGCGCCAAGCGGATTAGCCGATTTATTAGTATCTTTGGTTGAAAGACACATATATCCTGCATTTTCCGCATCATCTCGCGGAATAACAGAAACAGTAACTCTTGCCGTATCGTTAATCCAAGTCCAAACGTGATAATGAATTTTATATCCGAACGAATCAATCCCGACATATCCGCCTGCCGATTTATAAAAAAATCCGCCGTTGGAAAAATAGCCGCCGCTTCGATGCCACGCTCCCGGTAATATTGGATTAGTTTCTGTTGTATAAGGCGACTGCCACCAATCATCACTTAAGACACCCGGCGCAGGAACCGTTAATGTAAAAGTTCCATCAACAAAAGGCTCTTTTACTACATATACTCCGTTATCCGTAGCAACCGGCGGACTTGTCGGTTGTGCAGTTGCCGTAATAAAAACGAGGAAATTAGTAAGAACACATAAAGCAGACAAAAAAATCAATCGGCGCATACACAATTCTCCTTGGAAGTTTTGGAATTATTAGGGGATGAAGTTTTTCAATTTGTAATAAATATAAAATAAAAGCCGCAGAACGTCAACATTCTGCGGCTTTTGTTTTACGGTAAGATTTTTGTCGAAAAACTACTCAAAAAATTAAGGTTTTACGGCATACATTTCTATTTTCTCGTCGGGAATTTCTTCCGGCACGAAGACGGCGACGACTTTTGAGCCTTTGATGCCGTCTCAATAATGTTCAATTAAATCCGAACAATCTATTTTTCGCGCAATTTATACGCTTGAACCGCTTCTGCCGCGCCGGCGTGCATAATTTCGGGTTTGTGATACTTCCAGTATTTTTCAAATTCCTCGTTGGTCATTGAAGAATTTACCTGTCTTTCTCTTTCTTTTAGAAAAAGTTCGCACCATTGGCGGATTTCCATATTTTGATTCAACGCCGTTCGCGCTCCGTGCATCATATTGTCGCGTTCCATTTTTTTGTCTCCTTGTGTTACTTTTAATTGGAATAACTTTATTCGCTTTGCAAGCGTATTAAAAATTCGGATTTCACTTTATTTTGGAGTAATTTTTCGTGAAAAAAATTTTCTTATCTTCGCTTCTGATTTTTTCGTTTTTCAACAGTTTCAGTTTTGCACAAGCTCCGCGAAAATCGCAACCCGTTGCGAAAACAACGGCGACGCAAACGAATGATGCGCCGTTTGTCAATAAAACTTTGGCAAACGGAATGGAAATTATTGTTTTGCCCGATCCGTCCGTGCCGATTGTAACGGTCGAATTAGCGGTCAGAAACGGTTCATTTACCGAACCGCCGGAATTAAACGGTTTGTCGCATCTTTACGAACATATGTTTTTCAAGCCAAATCAGGCAAGTTTGCTCTATCAATGCGAAAGTGTTTTGAACAGCGGCAGAGTTTTGAACGATTTGGGCAAACGGATGTGTGCCACGCCGTTGGGTTTGAAAAATTCCATCGGAAGCGTTTCATATCTCGATGATTCCGATCAATTAAGCATTTCAAACGGCACGACGCGCGAAGAAGTCGTCAATTATTACTACACGACGACCAGCGCATACGCCAAAACAGCGATGCGGCAAATTAACGACGCAATTCGTTATCCGAATTTCGATGAAGAAGAATTTCAACAGGAAATCCAAGTCGTCATTGGCGAGATTGACCGCAACGAATCGAATCCGTTTTATTATCTTAACCAAGCGATGACGGATAAACTTTTCTACAAATATCCGACGCGCAAAAACGCACTCGGCACACGCGCCACGGTTTTATCGGCGACAACCGACAAAATGCGGATAATTCAATCGCGCTATTACACGCCCGACAATTCCGCGCTCATCGTTACCGGCGACGTTAACGCGGAAGAAATTTTCAAGTTCGCTGAACAAACTTTCGGAAGTTGGGAGAAACGTAAAACCAATGTTTTCAAGGAATTTCCGCTTGTCGAACATCCGGCTTTGACGAAAAGTGAAGGTGTCATCGTTGAACAGCCCGTGCAAAATGTTTTGATTCAAATCGGCTGGCACGGACCTTCAATCGGCAAAGACGATGCAGCAACATATGCGGCAGACGTTTTTTCATACATTATTTCTCAGCCCGATTCGCGGTTTCAACGCGCAATGGTTGATTCGGGTTTGACCGTTTCGGCGGATTTGGGTTATTACACACAGCGCAATGTCGGACCGATTCAGACAACGCTCGTAACTTCGCCCGAAAAAGCGAAAGATTCAGTAAAAGCATTTTACGCCGAACTCGCGCAATTTGATAAAGCCGAATATTTTACCGACGAAGAATTAGAAAACGCAAAAACGATTTTGGAATCGCGCGACCTTTTTGAACGCGAAAAACTTTCGGATTACGCGCACACGCTCGGTTTTTGGTGGAGTTCGACCGGCATCGAATATTTTCGCGGTTATCACAAAAATCTCCGTGCCGTTTCGCGTGAGGAAATAACGCGTTATGTAAAAACTTATATGCAAGGCAAAAACCGCATCGGCGTTGCGCTGATTTCTTCCGAAGCGCAATCGAAAGCACAAATCAAGGCGGAGGATTTGATTGGAAAATAGTTAAATGAAGGAAAGAAAATTAAACGGATTAACCGATTTAATTAGTGGCGATGAAGCAATCGAAGCAATCGAAAAAGTCGGCGCGTTAGCCGATGAAAATAATATTGATTGGGCGGTTTGCGGCGGAATTGCGATGGTTGTTTATGGCAGTCCGCGTTTGACGAAAGACGTTGACATTATCGCTTCAAAATCTTTGCCTTTGAAAGACGGCGAAATCAAAGGTTTTCTCAAACAAGGCGGAGAAAATTTTTTGATTGAAACCGAAAAACGCTCCGTTCCGATAGATTGGATTTTGCGAAATGACGAAGCTAAAAAAATTTATCAAGCGGCATTGAAAGATGCGGTAAAAATTAACAAAATACCGATTATTACGCCGGAATGGTTGATAATCTTAAAATATATTGCCGGACGTTTTAAGGATCAGGAAGATTGTATTTTTTTACTCGGACAGATGGATTTGGTTAATCGCCAAAAAGTCAAAGATCTGATTTTAACAAACGGAAGCGGCGATATGTGGTTGGCGATGCGAGCCGGATTGAAACGCTGGTATGATTTGGCGGACGGCACAATCAATGCCGAAAAAGATGATTACGGATTGCGCGATTCGTAAAAAATTTTATTAAAAATAATATGAAAGTTATCAATAAATTTGTTTTATTTACATTTCTCGGTTTGTTTTTTGCGTCAAGCGCGTTTGCTCAATCGGGAAGTCCAAGCACTTCGGAGCAAGCGAATTTGGTTAGCGAATTTGAAGTCAATGGATTAAAAGTTTTGCTTAAAAAACGTCCGAATGCGCCGACGGTTGCCGCCGGACTTTTTGTGCGCGGTGGGGCGCGAAATGTTGATGCAAAAAATGCCGGAATCGAACAATTAATGTTAAGTTCGGCACTCGAAGGCAGTAAAAAATTTCCGCGTGAAACCGTGCGCCGCGAAATTGCCCGCACCGGAAGCTCGATGGGCGCAACTGCCGGAAAAGATTACAGCGTAATGAGTATGGCGGTTACGCGTAATAATTTTGACCGTTTGTGGGAAGTTTTTGCTGATCTTGCCGTTAATCCGACATTTTCTTCCGAAGCCGTCGAATTTGCCCGCGCCCAGATTAAAACCGGATTGCTCGAACAGGAAACCGACAATGATAATTACTTGAAGATTTTGCAAGACCGCGTTGTTTTTGCAAATCATCCGTATTCCAACGAAGTCGGTGGAACGATTGATAATATTTCGCGTTTTACGATAAAAGAATTGAGCGATTATCACAAGAAAACGATGCAGACATCACAACTTTTGCTTGTAATTGTCGGCGATTTGGAAGAAGCTGATGTTCGTAAAAAAGTCGAAGCGAGTTTTGGAAAACTGTTGAAGGGAACTTACAAAGACGCGGCGTATCCCGCGCTCGATTTTTCAAAACCGACGCTTGATGTAACCACGCGCACGTTGCCGACGAATTACGTTCAAGGCGTTTTCAATGCGCCGTCGCTCAATCATCCAGATTATTACGCGATGCGAATTGCAACGACGATTTTGCAATCGCTCGTTTATCAAGAAGTTCGCGTTCAGCGTCAACTTTCCTACGCGCCAAATGCCGAACTTGATTCAAACGCTTCAAACACGGGCAACATTTACGTTACGGCAGTTGACGCAAATCAAGCGGTCGAAGTAATGATTGATCAGATAAAATTGCTCAAATCGCGCGATTTGAGCGATGAAATGATCGAAAGCGTTGCCGGATTTTTTCTGACGAATTATTACGTTGAACAACAAACGAATATGGCGCAAATCGGCGAACTCGCCCGTTATGAACTCATCGGCGGCGGTTGGCGAAATTCGTTTGAATTTCTAACCCGCGTCCGCCGCGTTTCGCCCGCTGATGTCAAAGCGGCGGCAAACAAATATATGAAAAATCTACGCTTCGTTGTCATCGGCGATCCGAAAGCAATAAAACGTGAGATTTATTTGCGAAACTAAGAATTTTTTTAGACAACGAATTTCACAGATTACACGAATCCTTTTGTATTGCCGGTCGGAAATTAATTTGTGAAATTCGTGTAATTTCTTGTCTAAAAATAAAAATAAAAAAGGCGCGAAGTTTTCGCGCCTTTTTTTATTTCGAGCAATATTGGCTTTAGCCGTCTTTAACTTCTTCAGACTTGCGTTCTTGCTTAGGTTGTTGCTGAGGTTTTTGCTCTTCACGCGGCTTTTGCTGAGGTTTTTGTTCCTCACGCGGCTGATTGCGCTGAGTCGGTTGTGATTCGTTTCTCGGCGTTTGGTTGCGTTGAGTATTATTTTGTTGCGGCTGTTGTTGCGGTTGCTGATTCCGCTGAGTGTTGCGGTCAGTCTGCTGATTTTGCTGCTGATTCCGCGTTGTATTACGATCAGTTTGATTTTGCTGATTGTTATTGTTGTTGTTTGAATTGTTCCGCGTCGTATTTCTGTCCGTTTGATTTGAATCGCCGCCGCCGGTCGAACGAACGGTGTTATTGTTGGTGTTCGTCTGTGTGGAATTATTGCGCGTCGTGTTGCGGTCGGTTTGGTTTTGCGTGGTTGTCTGAGTTTGTTTGATAATCTCATCGCGCGTAACCGAACCCGTATCGCGGACGGTGTTAGTCGTCGTTTGATTGCTCTTGACGGGCGTATTTGTGCGATCATCCAAAACTTTTTGCTTTTGGATTTTATCGCTCATCGAAACGCCTGTTTCACGCACAATCACACCAGTTTTTACGGGCGAATTTGTTTTCACGATATTCGGCGTTGCCACCGTAACGGATTTTGTCGTGTTTGTGTCCAACTGATTATAATTAGGTAAAATCGGCGTTGTCGGCGTTTTTGTCGGCACGTTCGAGATTACATTCTGCGAAATTTGCCACGGCGGACTGTTAAATCCTTTGACGATTTTGCCGAATTCATTCGGATTTGCCGCAACTACTGCATTAACCGGAACGTCCGCCGAATTGATTTGCGGTTTCGTGCCGTCCTGTCGCGGTGTTTGCGTCGGCGTAGGATTGTTGTTGATTATCGTTGTATTGTTATTGATAATCGTCGTGTTGTTGTAGTAATAAGCGTTGTAATTGTAATATCCGTAGTTATAAGGCAAAGGATACCAGCAATAATAACCACCCGAATAAGTTACGATAACAAGTGCCGGACTCCACCAACTTCTGCGCCAACGATTGCGAGCGTAAGGCGACCAATACCAACCGCCGTTGTCCCAAACCCAACGTCCGTAGTGATAAGTTGCCCAACCCCAAGGTTCGTCATTAACCCACGTCCAACCGTAAGGCGGAAACCAACGCCAATGCCCGTAGCGATACGGCGACCAATTTGAATAACCGGAAGTCGAAGTCGAATAAGGTTTCCACACATAGCCGTATTTGCGCGTGTAAATCCATTGTCCGTGTTCGAGAAGTTCGTCCGCGCCGGTGATTTCGGTGTCGTAATATTTATCAACATTAGAATCGCGCAGACGCTTGGCAACAATCGAATCGCGCTCCAAAACCCACGAATCGAATTCATCGGCATAACGCGAAGCATCGCCCGTTTCCCATTCGCCTTCAAAATTTCCGCTCAAGAAAAGTTTTGCACTGCGTCCGTTTTTGAGCGTAAATCCCGAATTGCCGGAATAAATTCTGGCTTCGCCGCGTTCCGTTGCGGTCAGACGAATTTCCGAACTTTTTGCATCGCCCGAATCAATACGATACATTCCTTCTTTTTGCACGGCAAGAGTCGTTTTCGGCGCGTCAATTTCAAAAAATTCGCGGTCTTTTTCAAATTTTGAAACGCGCAAAACCATTGTTCCCTGCGGCAAACTGACGGCAATTCCGCCGTCGCGCAAAGTCGTAATTTTCAGATAGGAATTTTCTCCGAGACGCAAATAATTATAACGGTCAAACTCGATTTCGACTCGCGTTTGATTGCTTGTAGTCAATTCGTCGCCTTCGGCAAGCGGCAAATTATTTGTTGCTTTCTCCCAATTTTCAACGCCGTTGCGTTTGATTTGCACATCGCCGTTCAAAAAAGTTATTCGCGCCACTCGCGCCGTAACTTGCGGCGTGTAATCGTCGTCCGTTTCAAAAGCGTTTATCGTATTCGTCAAAAACAAGGGGAACATCAAAAGGAACACCCCAAGAAATTTCTTGGCAAAACGCATAAATTTTTTCTCCTGTAAAATTGTAATATTTTTCTTCGGGAAGAGAATTCCGTTGAATTTCTCCAACTTTTACAACCACTTACAGCAATTTCCGTTCCGAAATTATTAGTCGGAGCGCGGACGGCTCCTCCGCGCGTGCCAAAAAGTGGTTTTACTTGCGGACGAGCCTTCTGCACTCCGATTCACGCAGAGCGTTCTGACAAACCAAATCGTGCAAAGCCATTTTTTTTCGATACGAAATGGTATAACCTCAACTAAAAGTTTAACTTGTATTTTATGACAAACGGGCGCGAAGCAACGAAAAGATTATCCGCATCGTTGAAAGCCATCCCAAATGCTTGCGTGGTTTTGAATTCGTTTAAGTAATTGCCGTTTTCATCAAAAATGCTGATGCGCGAAACTTGACTGGCATAAAGCTGTCCTTGCGAATCAATTGTTAAATCATAAACTCTGCCCTGAAACATCGCTTTCGGCATTTTGTCGCCAAATTCGGTGCTTCTGCCTCCGAATCTCGTCAGAAGTTTTCCTTCCGGCGAAAGTTTAAAAACCGCCATATTTCTTCCATCGAGTGCGAATAAATTTCCTTTTCCGTCAACCGCAATTCTTTCAATATAATCAAGATTTAGGTCTTTGCTGATTTTGATCGTATTTAGCAAATTTCCTTCCGAACTAAAAACTCGGATTTCGCCGCGCCGCGTTGAAACATAGATTTTGCCGTCCAAACCGATTGCCAAATCCGAAGCGGAATCAATTCGTGTTTTGCTGAGATTTTCGCCGCTTTCGGCTTTGAAACGATGCAAATCATAACCTTGTAGCACAAAAAGATTTCCCTTTCGGTCAGTTCCGAGCGCGTCAACGGTTTTGGTTGTGTCAGCGGTTATTTGCGTTTGAAAATTTCCGGTTGCATCAAAAACCTGAATTTTTCCGCCTGAATATTCCGCCGAAAAGATTCTGCCATTTATGTCTGTGGCAATCGTTCGATTATCTTTAAATTTTCCCGCGCCAATTCCTTCGCCGCCGAATTTTAAGATTTCCTGCGCGATTGACGCAATTTCTTGATTCCGATTTTGCGGAGTTTGATTGTTTGTAACTTCCTGCAACGGCGTAAATTGTTCGACCGCACGATTCATCGAAGTCCAAACGAAATAAAAAATAACTCCCAAAAGGGCGACAAAAAAAATTGCGGGAATAATAAAACTTGCCAAAATTGAACCGCCGACCACCGCGCCAACGCTTTTCTTGCGCGAAGATTCGCCGATTGAATTTGTATTCCCGAAACATCAATACTTTTGCCTGCTTCCATCGCGTCAACCGCGTCTTTTGCTTCCTTCAAACCAACACCGAAAGTTTCGCGGAAAAGTTTTATTGCATAGATTTTCTGACCGCTTTGAATCAATTTTTGAATTTCGGCAATTTGCAACGCTTTTCCTGTCAGCGCAGATAAATCGCCGAAATCAAGCGCGCCAACGCCGCCGAAAGCGTTTGAATTTTGCATTACATTTGACGGAACAATGACATTGCTTTGACAAAATTTGCATTTCTGCATCATCTTGCCTTCAAATTCGAGCGGCGCGGAACACGACGGACATTTAAAAACTTCTGCCATAATTAACGGAAAACTCGCATTCGGAGTTTTGCAACTAAGATTTTTCGATTATAAACTTTTTTAGTGAAAAAATTTCACAAGGACTTAGATTTTATGAAAAAAATTGCAATTTTTAGTATTTTAATTTTGGCTTTTTCGATGTCCGCGTTCGGACAAAAAACGAAAACCGACCCGACAAAACCTGTTCGTGAAGTGTTTGACCGCCTTGTCGAAGGCATTAAACAAGCCGATGTTGAAAAGGTTATGAGCATTTACAACAAAACCGAAGACATACTTTTTTTCAACAATAACGGCTCGGTAACGCGCGGCTGGGAAACGATGAAGAAAAACCGCGAAGCGACCTACGCCAAAGTTTCAAACGTCAGTTTGGAAACTACGGGCGTGAGAATCGAAATGCTCGGCACGAATTCGGCTTATCTATCCTGCAAATGGAAACAAACGCAGGAATACGACGGCAAACTCGAATCTGCTTCGGGCAGAATGACTCTTGTTTTTAAGTTAATTAACAAAAAATGGCAAGTGATTCATCTGCACACTTCGCCCGATAATCCCGACGCAAATCGTCCGGTTTTCACTTCTGAAAGACAAAATCAATAAGATTTTTAGCCACAGAGAACACAGAGATTCACAGAGTTTTTTGCTCAGTTTTCTCTGTGCGCTCTGTGGCTAAATCTTTTCTAAGATCACTTGCGCGACCGCGTGGTCAGTCGTGTGAGAGATTGAAAGGTGAATTTTGGTTGCTTCGAGATTTTCCAGTAAAACCCGCGCTTCGCCGTAGATTGTTAGACTCGGAACGCCTTGCGAATCGTTGAGGATTTCCATATCTTGCCAGGTTATTTTTCCGCGCCAACCTGTTTTTAGAGCTTTCAAAAAGGCTTCTTTCGCGGCAAATCGTGCTGCGTAACTTTGTTCCGCCGCCGCGCCTTTCGATTCGCAATATTCGCGCTCTTTTTCGGTGAAAACGCGGCTTGCAAAACGCGGCGTTCTCGCCAATGTTTCACGAATTCGATAAACTTCTACTATGTCTATTCCGATGGAAATAATCACAGACGAAAGTTTAGCAGAAAACGGCTTTTATTGGCACGAAAAATTGGGCGTAAAAGTTTTAATTAACGCGGTTTTGGAAGAAAACGGTTTTGCCAACGGCTTTTCCACGCGCATTGGCGGCGTTTCCGAATTTCCCGAAAATTCTTTGAATCTCGCAGGTTATGACGAAGATTCCGAAGAAAACATTGCCGAAAATCGCCGTCGTTTCTTGAGCGTTTTCGATAAAAATTACGCGCTCGCTTCGTGTTGGCAAATCCATAGCGCAGACGTTCGCGTTGTCAAAGATTTGGCAGATGCGGCGGACGGAAATTGTAAAATGGACGCGCTTGTTTCCGATGCGGAAAATGTTTTGCTCGGCGTGAAAACTGCCGATTGCGTTCCGGTTTTGGTTGCCGATGTGAAAACAAAAGCGTTTGCCGCAATACACGCCGGTTGGCGCGGAACGGTGCAATCGATCGTTATCAACGCGATCGAAAAAATGCGCGAAAATTACGGCACGAATCCGAAAGATTTAATCTGCGCCATCGGTCCGGCGGCGACTTGCAAAAATTACGAAATCGGACAAGACGTAATTGACGCTTTTCGTGAAAATTTCCCCGATTCGGAACATCTTTTCACGCCGACAAAAGAAAATCACGCATTAATTGATTTGCACACGGCAAACAATCAACAACTTAAAAGCATCGGCGTTTTGCCTGAAAATATCTACGTCGCGCCGCTTTGCACGATGGAAAGAAACGATTTATTTTTTTCCTATCGCGTCGAGAAAAAACTCTACGGCAAAACCGGCAGATTAATGTCGGTTATCGCCAGAATTTAATTTTTTGCGAGTTTTTGAAACGCTTCGTCAGTAAATTTGAAATGCCGTTCTTCTTCATCTCGAACTGCGCCGAGTTTTTTGTAAAATTCGACGGCAGGCGAATTCCATTCAAGCACGAGAAAATCAATCCGCTCGAAACCTCTGGATTTTGCGAGATTTGCAATAAATCTCAACATCATTTCGCCAACGCCATTTTTGCGATGCGATTTCGTGATGTAAATATCTTCGAGATAAAACCCGCGCTGACCGCGAAAAGTCGAAAAACTCGGATAAAAAACCGCATAACCAATCGGCGTTTCACCATCAAAAGCCAAAATCGCCTCAGCAGTTTTCCCTTCACCGAAAAGCGCGATTTCCAAGCGTTCTTCCGTAATCTCGACATAATCGAGAAGATTTTCATACTCCGCAAACTCACACAAAAGCGCAATAATTTGCGGAATATTTGCGAGTTCGGCTTTTTTAATTTTGAACATTTATTGCATTAGATAATCGCTCAAATTTTTAAGCAATCTTTGATGTCTTTCAGCAGAAATCGTGCCGATTTTGCCAATTATATCTTCTGTAGCCAAAACCGCTAAAAATCCGAGTCTAATCAACGATTCAGACTTTAAACCGCTGCCGGAAAAATCTGTATCTTCAGGCGTGATAAGTTCGTCGAAATTTTCAGCTTTTTGATGTAACTGTGTGCTGATTCCGCAAACCAAAAAGTCTTTAAACTTTGGCATCTCACGCAAAATTAAGGCTGGACGACGTTTCAAAGTTCCGTCTGATTGGGGCAAATACGCCAAAACAATATCAGTTTCCTGCATATTCGGGATTTACCTCGATAATTGAATCCAAGCCGTATTCGGGTTCATCATCGGAATAGGCTTTGGCTAATTTTTTTTTGCCGAGCAAACTCCATTCTTCGCGTTCCGTTTCATCTTCGTCAAGAACTTTGATAATTAACTTGGTGTTTGGTTCTAAATTGCACGGCTCATCAAACAAAATCTGTGTGCCGTCAAAATGTCCGCGTATTTCAAGCATAAACTTTTACCTCTGAAACTAAATTATACTACAAATTCCAAGCAATTTGATTTCTTAAGTTTTTACAAAATGAAATCGTAAATCACATCTTCGCTCATTTCAACCAAAAATTTCGGAGTTAATTTTTTTATCGAAATAGTTTCTTTTCTAAGAATTTTTATTCTATTTTCAATTCCGCTACTGTATTCGTGAACTAATATGCCGATTCTTTTAGTTGATTTTGAATTTAGAAGATTCTTAATAAAATTAGCCCAATCATCGGCGCGTGTAGTTAAATATTCGTGAGATTTTTCTTTTTCCATTTTGTTTCTTTCGTCATTCAATTCCGTTTCTTTTTGCCAACGAAGAATTTTAGCATCACTCCAACCTTTGGCTTTTAATTTTTTTATTGCGGCATCTGTGGCTTTCTGAAAACTAATTTCGTCCAAAGCATAATCATCCCGATTTTGCGAAGCCAAAACCGTTCCGCAATCACACATTCCTTGTGTTGTAAGAATGTAAATATCGCCTTTTTCAAGATGTTCTCTGACCGATTGATTTTCTATTTGCTCAAATCTTAAATGATGCTGTTTGAAAATTTCTTGAGATTTTTTCAAATCAGCATCTTTCGGCAAAGTAGCAGTAATGAAATGACACATAAAACTGTTACAAATTCCAAGCAATTTGGCTTTTTAGTCTTAAAATTGATTTTTCCTTGCCGAGCGTTTCAAAAACGGCGAGCATCGAAGGTCCGACGGCTAAACCTGTGAGCAAAGCGCGTGCGCCGTTCATTATGACACCGAATTTTGTGCCTTTTTCTTCGACGAATTTGCCGACTGTTTCGTGAATTGCGTCGTGCGTGAAATCTTCCATCGGCGCAAATCTTTCCGCTAATTCAGGAAGCCAAGTTTGCAGATCGGGAAATTTCTTTAAGTTTTTATCAATCGCGGCTTGGTCAAAATCGAAATCTTCGGAGAAATATGCGCGTCCTTGCGTGGAAAAATCTTTCAAATTAAAAAATCTTTCGCGGATTAAATCAACGGTTTTTTCAAACCAAATTTTATCGTCGTCTTCGTATTCGTCGCGCCAGAGTTTCGCGGATTTCAGTTCGGTTTTGACGAACGGCAGAAGTTCTTGCAAATTCATCGTGCGAATATATTCGGCGTTCATCCAAATCGCTTTGTCGTCCGTCCAGCGTTTCGGATTGTTTGCGTCAAAATTAAAAGTCGCGTTCGATTGATGAATTCTGTCCAAAGAAAACTTCTCGATCAATTCTTCGAGCGTATAAATTTCTTGTTCTTCGCCCGCCGACCAGCCCAAAAGTGCGAGAAAATTGCGAAATGCCGCCGCGAGAAAACCTGCGTCGCGGTAAGTCGTCATCGAAACGATTTCGCCGTGAATTCTTTTCGACAATTTTTTTCCGCCCGGCGCAAGAATCAGCGGAAGATGCGCGAATTTCGGCGGTTTTTCGCCTAATGCTTCGTAAATCAAAATCTGTTTATGTGTGTTCGTTAAGTGATCTTGACCGCGAATAACATCAGTAATTTCCATTTCGATGTCGTCGCAAACGACCGACAAATTATACAGCGGCGAAGCATCGGAACGCAGTAAAACAAGGTCTTCCGTTTCGCTGTAATCGCGTTCGAGAAGTCCGTAAACCGCGTCTTCAAAAACAGTTTTACCGGTTTCGGGAACTTTCAAACGAATCGCAAAAGGTTCGCCGGCTTCGGCTTTTGCGTCAGATTCGGCTTTCGACAAATCACGATATTCGTTGTCGCGCATATTTTTCACGCCTTGATTTTGACGCGCTTTGTCGGCAATTGCTTGTTTGATATTTTTATCGCCAATGTCTTCTTTCGGCGTAAAATCTCGATACGCTTTGCCTTCTTCGAGCAATTTCAGCGCGGCGGCGCGATGTTTGTCGGCGTTGTTTGATTGATAAATTATTTCTTCATCAGGCGCAAAACCGAGCCACGCCAAACCTTGCAAAATCGATTGCGTTGATTCATCGGTCGAACGCGCAAGGTCTGTATCTTCAATTCGCAGAAGAAATTTTCCGCCGACGTTTTTGGCGTAAAGATAATTAAAAAGCGCAGTTCGCGCTGAACCGATGTGTAAATAACCTGTTGGCGATGGTGCAAATCTAACTCTTGTAGTCATAACAATTATTTTAACGCAAAAACACGAAAAGCTATCAAACCGAAAATTTGATAGCCAATCCAAAATAAAAATGGCGGAGATGACAGGATTCGAACCTGTGGAGGACTTTTGATCCTCAACAATTTAGCAAACTGCCGCTTTCAGCCGCTCAGCCACATCTCCGCAAATCCACTTTTCAAAACAAGAAAAGCAAGTTTTTATTCTAGCCGTTAAGCAAACTTTGTCAAGGCTTGAGGCATCTTAAAAGCAAAGTTTTTGTTTTGCTTGCAGACTTGATACAGTAGATTTTAGAGAAGAAATTGCAAAAGTGCTTGAAAAATCATCCGTTTTCCGTTATTGTTATTTTTTTGGACTGTAAATCTGCAAAGCGTGAGTTTCTCCCTGACTAAATTTATAAAACTTGATTGAAGGAGGTTGTGTGTTTCCGATGTTTGTCCCCGACGTTTCAATGAAAAAGATTCTAAAGCCGATTTTGATTGCGCTCGCCGTTTTCGGCGTATCCTTTTCCGCGTTTGAAATTAAGGCGGAAACAATCATCGTCGAAAGCAATTCAAATCTCGGAACAATCAAAGGCGTAGTGCGCGACGATGGCGGAAACGGCATTTCCGATGCTTACGTTTCGATTTTCCGCGTTGGCACATCACAACTTCTCAAACAAGTTCGTTCGGCTTCGGACGGCAGTTTTTTGACGCGCATAACTCCCGGAACTTACACGATTTTAGCCATCGCACAAGGGTTTAATCCCGTAACTTTGCCGGAAGTGCAAGTTTCAAAATCTACCCAACTTGTTTATGGCTTCAAATTAGAGCGTTCGGGAAGCGGCAATACTCTGCCGGAGAAAAAAGCCGACCGCAACAGTTCAAAATGGCGCATCCGTGCGGCGCAGACAACGCGCTCGATTTATCAATCAATCGAAGGTGAAATTCCGTCGGAAGAAG
>CALMEH010000833.1 GCA_937863115.1 uncultured Acidobacteriota bacterium | reverse complement strand
GCGTTATGTTGCCCGAATTAAAATCGTCTGAACTTGCTTCAATTGTGCCGCGCCGAAGTGTCAGACGAACGCCGGAAATATTCAAATTCCCCAAAGCTTCCGCGTCCGTTTGGATTTTCGCAACCTTCAGATTGTCGGAATAAATAATCGTTTCGTTTGCCGTGTCCCGAATCGTAATGTTTTGCGCGTTGGCATCGCCGATTTTTGCGCCGTTTGCATCAACCGATTCGGCGCGTAGATTGTTCGCATCAATATCGGTTACGCCATTTTGCCGTTGAATATTTATTTGATTTGCCTGAATGTTTTTCAACTTTGCATCTTCGGTTTGCGCCGAATCTGCTTGCAAACTATCCGCATTGATGGTCGTGTTTTTCGGATTGTCTTTGACACGGACGTTTTTTGCAGTTACGTTTTGCAAATTGATGTCTTTGGTTTTGATATTTGAAGCGCGAATATTTGACGTATTAACATCGGTTACGCCATTTTTTGAATTGATTTTGATGTCGTTTGATTGAATATTTTGAACATCCGCGTCTTCCGAAAAAAATCGTTTGGCGCGGACGTTTCCGAGATTTGCGGTGAGATTTTTCTCTTTATATTCGGCAACCGCGTCGGAAATAAACAATCCGCCGAGCGTTCCGAGCGGTGTTTCGGCGGCGGCAGCTTCGAGTTCGCCGAGCCATTTAAAGTCCGTTCCCGTGCCGCGAATGTTGCCGATAAGTTTTATAAAATCAATCTTAAAATCCTCAAAAGTCAGAAGTTCCGCGACTGCCGTGCCGTTCGCTTCATACATCGAATTCGTTCCGGCTACTGTTCCATTGACGTTTAAAGCCTTCAAATAAACGCCCGGCGCAGTCAAACTTTCGGAATCAATTTTGCCGTCAACTTTGTAACTTTCACCTTCACCCGAAACCTTTCCACTGAAATTTGCCACGCCTCGAAGCGGTGTTCCAATCGGCAAAACAGTTGTAGTTTGCGTCAGATCAACCGTTGAAATAATGTCCAAATCATATTTCAACGATTTCCAATCGTTCAATTTTCCCTTCAAAGTCGAATCGCCAATCGGTGTCGTAATTTTCAATTCGCTGATGTCTGCGCCTTTGCCGTCGGCGATTCCTTTGGCGCGAATGTCAATCGGTTCAACGGCGTTTCCGTCGTAAATAAAATTTGATTGCGTTGAGGTAAAATCGAATTTATAACGCTTTTGGGCATCCGGCACAGACGGATTTTCAGGTTCGAGAGAAAAAATGACGTTTTTCGCATCGGCATCAATTTTACGCGCTAAATCATTGACATAAACCGTGGCATTTTTGAGCGAAAATTTAACGGAAGAATATGTAAAATTGATGCGGTTGTCTTCTTCGACAAGCTGTAAATTTGAAAAATTCGATTTACCATTTTCATCGAATTTCACCCAAACTTCCGCACCGTCAACGTCGGTCGAATCAATCGAAATATCACGATTTAATTGCCAATCGTAAAGATTTTTCACCGTCAAACCGAATTTCGCATCGCTCAGAAAAAACAGTTTTTCGCCCGTAGTTTTGTCGGTAAAAGTCGCGTTTTTGAGTTGAAGTTGAAGCGGTGAAACCGTAACGCGAAAAGCATCGGCATTGAAATTCATTCCGATACGGTTCATCTTGCCGACAAATTGCGCTTTGACGTAATTATCAAAAACACCGTAGCGGTAAAAAACAACTGCCAAAACCGCCAGCAAAACAAACAAAATCGCCAACGCGCCCGAAGAAATTGCCGCATTGCGCCGCGTAAAAAAGCGTCTGCGTTTTGGCAGTTTAATTTCTTCCGCTTCGGTTTCCGGCGTTTCCGATTCTTGCGTTTTGTTGTTCTCTTCCGACATTTTTCCCCACCTTGAAGAAAGTAAATAAAATTATAATGAAACAATTTCGACAATTTCCAAATCGAACGCTTCGAGGGCGTTGACTTTAGGGGGATGATTTGAAAGAAGTCTGATGCGACGCACGCCTAAATCATTTAAAATCTGCGCTCCGATGCCATAATCCCGGAACTTGCCGTAGCCGGTTTGTTTCCGCGCCGCTTGAAAATTCAAGTTTTCTTCCTGCATCAACGCATAGGTTTGAAGTTGGTGAATCAAGTCCAAATTGTGTTCACGCTGACGTAGATAGAGTATCACGCCTTTGCCGTTTTCGGCTATTTTTCTGAGCGAAGCGTTAATCGCTTCCGAGGCTTCGCCCAATGCACAGCCGAACATCGCAAAAGTTATGTTCTCCGTTTGGACGCGCACCAAAACCGCTTCGGTTGCTTCCGAAATTTCGCCTAATGTCATCGCCAGATGCGTTTCGCCGTTGATCACGTTTTCGTAAATCGTCGCTCTGAAATCGCCGTGCGCCGTCGGCAAATCGGTTTCAATGACTTTTCTGACCAAGGTTTCCTTTTGGATTCGATACCGCACCAAATCCGCGACGGAAATTATCTTCAAATTATGCTTTTCGGCAAATATTTCGAGTTCCGGCAAACGCGACATCGTGCCGTCGTCGTTCATAATCTCGCAAATTACGGCTGAAGGATTCAAGCCCGCAATTCGCGCCATATCAACACTTGCTTCGGTTTGCCCGACCCGCACGAGAACGCCGCCGCGCTTGGCACGAAGCGGAAAAATATGTCCGGGACGCGCCAAATCGTTGGCTTTTGACGCAGGATTTACGGCGGTTAAAATCGTTTTCGCACGGTCAGCCGCCGAAATTCCGGTCGTAACACCTTCGCGGGCTTCGATTGAAACGGTAAAAGCCGTTCCCATACTCGAAGTGTTGTCCGAAGTTTGCGGAATTAGTTGCAATTCGTCACAGCGTTCTTCGGTCAAAGGTAAACAAATCAAGCCACGCCCGTGAACCGCCATAAAACTGATGGTTTCGGGCGTAACTTTTTCCGCCGCGCAAACCAAATCACCTTCGTTTTCACGGTCTTCGTCGTCAACAATAATTATCATTTTGCCGTTTTTTATATCTTCGACGGCTTCTTCAATTTTAGCTAAAGGCATTTCGATTTTAGATTTTAGATTTCGGATTTTAGATTTTCGCAAAATCTTTCGTAAAACTAGAATTTTAGCTAAAATAACGGCTATTTACCATTTACCATTTACCATTTACAATTAACCGAATGTCTTTTGAACTCAAACTCGCGCTGAAATATTTTCGCGCCCGACGAAAATCTCTGGCGCGTTTTACTTCTGTTGTGGCGATTGTCGGAATTGCGGTCGGCGTGGCGGCGTTGATTATCGCGCAATCGCTGGCGAAAGGTTTCCAAGACGAGATGCGCGATAAAATTCTGGCAAACACGGCGCATATTTCGATTTTTCACATGGACGGCGGCGAAATTTCAAATTGGCAGGACATCAAAAATAATCTTGAAAAAACTGAAAATATCAAGGAAGTTTTGCCGATGAGTTTTGAAAATGCTTTGGTAATCGGTGAGAACGAAACGAGTTACGCGATTCTGAAGGTTCAAGGTTCAAAATTCAAAATTCAAGGCTCTGAAATTGCGATCGGTGCAAAACTTGCTGAAAAGTTAAATCTAAAAATTGGCGATTCGGCGGAAATTATCACGCTTGAAAATCAAACGCCGCAGAAAATTAAAATCGCCGAAACTTTTGAAACAGGTCTTTTTGATTACGATTCGACGTGGATTTACGTTTCGCCCGAAAATTTTGCGCGGCTTCATAACAAGCAAGTTTTCACACCGGCAAATCTGGGCATTTCGGTCAAAGACATTTATAAATCGAACGAAACGGCAAACAAAATCCGCACCGAACTCGGTGAAAATTTCAAAATTGTTGATTGGCAAGAAGCAAATCGCCCGCTTTTTGCGGCTTTGAGTTTGGAAAGAAAAGTTTCACTTGCCATTATTTCGCTGATAATTTTTATCGCCGCGTTGAATATTACAACGACACTTGCTTTGCTTGTAAATGAACGCCGTTTGGACATTGCGGTTTTAAGAACTTGCGGCGCGAAAACGTCAAATTTGATAAAAATCTTTCTGCTCGAAGGACTTTTCCTCGGCTTTGTCGGAATTTTTTGCGGCGTAATTTTAGGTTTGCTTGCGTGTTTTGCAGGAAATTATTTCAAACTCGTTTCGATTTCGGCAGAAGTTTATTCGCTCAATTACATTCCTTTTCATCCGCAAATCTCAAATATTTTGCTGATAATTTTGATTGCATTCGCGGTTTGTCTGGGCGCGTGCGTCTATCCGGCGTTTAAGGCGAGTAAAATAAAACCTTCGGAAAATTTGCGTTTGCAGTAAATTTATCAAAAATTCTATGGAGTTTTCCGTGCTTTGAAACTATATTGAAGCAAATCGGAGAATTCCATTCTTGAAAAAATCATCTAAAAGGTTCAGACTTTGTGTAAAGGGTTAAGTCTTTAGACAGGTCGAATCAATAATTTATGTTTGAACGCTACACGGAAAAAGCGCGTCGGGTTGTTTTTTTTGCACGTTACGAGGCTCTGCAATACGGTTCGCATTATATTTCGCCGGAACATATCTTGCTTGGGCTGATGCGCGAAGATAAAACTTTGAGCGCACGTTTTTTTCCTTTTCGCAACTCTCTGACGGTTGAGGCAATTCGCCGCGAAGTCGAAGAACGCATTGTTTTGCGCGATAGAATTCCGCAATCTTCGGAACTTCATCTTGCACCGGAAACAAAGCGCATTCTCGCGCTTGCCAATGAAGAAAGTCAGCGGCTGAAAAATCGTCATATCGGACCTGAACATTTGCTTCTCGGAATCGTCCGCGAAGAACGCTCGATTGCGGCGGAAATTTTGTTTCATTACGGCTTGCGCCTGCAAGATGTGCGGGATGAAATTTCGCGTCAGAGCGGTTTGCCGAATCTGTATCTTTTCGACCGCGAAAAAACTGATGTTCCGTATCTCAACGAATTTACGCGAGATTTGACTTTGGAAGCGGCGCACGGAAAGCTTGATCCGCTTATCGGGCGTGCATCGGAAACCGAAAGAGTTATCGAAATTTTGTGTCGGCGGACGAAAAATAATCCGGTTTTAATCGGTGAATCAGGCGTTGGAAAAACGGCGATTGTCGAAGGCTTGGCGCAGAGAATTGTTGAGCGAAACGTGCCGACATTTTTGGAAAATAAGCGCATTTTGTCGCTCGATTTGTCTTTGATTGTCGCCGGAACGAAATATCGCGGACAATTTGAAGAACGCTTGAAAAAAATCCTCGTCGAACTCAAATCGCACGATGAAT
This sequence comes from uncultured Acidobacteriota bacterium, assembly GCA_937863115.1. Classification (GTDB taxonomy): domain Bacteria; phylum Acidobacteriota; class Blastocatellia; order Pyrinomonadales; family Pyrinomonadaceae; genus CALMEH01. Next base: position 6,689 of record CALMEH010000833.1, on the reverse strand, counting down.
ATGTCGTTTTTATTGACGAACTTCATACACTTGTCGGTGCGGGAAGTGCGGAAGGAACTTTGGACGCGGCGAATATACTGAAACCCGCGCTTTCACGCGGCGAAATTCAATGTATCGGCGCAACTACGCCAAACGAATATCGCAAATCAATCGAAAAAGACAAGGCTCTGGAAAGACGTTTTCAATCAGTAAAAGTCGTGCCGCCGAGCGAAGAAGACGCGCTCAAAATCATCGAAGGTTTGGCGGAAAGATACGAAGCATTTCATCAAATTCGTTATTCGAAAGAAGCACTGCAAACGGCGGTTTATGCTTCAAACCGATATATTTCCGACCGATTTTTGCCCGATAAAGCGATTGACGTTTTGGACGAAGCCGGTTCGCGGGCGAAACTTCGGCATCAGCAAGAAAATACGTCAGAACCTTCGTGGAAGGAAACAGTCGAAAATTGGAAACGCACTTCGGCAAGTGATGAGCAGTTGATTTCGTTTGATCTCGAAACGCTCGAACATTCATTTTTTGCAGTCGAAGTCACCAAAGAAGACGTTGAAGAAGTCATTGCGCGTTGGACGGGAATTCCGATTCAATCGGTCAAACAAGAAGAAGGCAAAAAGTTGTTGCAAATCGAAAGCGAATTGCACAAACGCATTATTTCGCAACGTCCGGCAATTTCCGCGCTTGCCCGTGCCATCAGACGTTCACGCGCCGGATTGAAAAATCCGAACAAACCCGTTGGTTCATTTCTATTTTTAGGTCCGACCGGCGTTGGAAAAACCGAAGTTGCGCGAACTTTGGCAGAATTTCTTTTCGGCTCGGAACGCTCTTTGATTCGTTTCGATATGTCGGAATTTATGGAAAAACACACGGTTGCGAAATTTATCGGCTCGCCTCCGGGGGATGTGGGGCACCAAGAAAGCGGGCAAATGACCCAAAAACTTCGCCGTGCGCCGTATTCGCTCGTGCTGTTTGATGAAGTCGAAAAAGCGCATCCCGATTTGTTCAATATTTTGCTCCAAGTTTTTGAAGACGGAAATTTGACCGACGCGCAAGGTCAGACAATTGATTGCAAACAAGCGATTTTCATAATGACTTCAAACCTGGGCGCAAGATTTATCCAAAAACGCGCCACGCTCGGATTTCAATCAAACGCCGACGCTTCCCGCGAAAAATTGGAAGAACAAGTAATGAGCGAAGTCAAAAAAACGTTCGCGCCCGAATTTATCAATCGTTTGGACGAAATAATTATCTTCGATGAACTCTTGGATAACGATTTGAGACAAATCGTTGATTTACAAATCGGCAAGCTCAACGAAATCTTGGAAAAACGCACTTTGCAAATTCGTCTGACCGACGAAGCAAAGACGTGGCTAATTGATAAAACCTGTGCCGACAGAAGTTACGGCGCACGTCCGCTCAAACGCGCTCTGCAAAAATACGTCGAAGACGAAATTTCCGAAGCCTTAATCCAAGGCGCAATCGAAGAAGGAAGCATCATCGAAATCATCTGCGAAAACGACAAATTGGCGATTGCGGATTGCGGATTGCGGATTGCAGATTTTACGGAAGCAGAAGCCCGCGCGTGAGCAAGGGCGGAAACACTCAAGTTTATGTTCCGCCCTTGCTCATACGTGGGCTTCTGTTATCTTAAATTAACCTTCACTAATCAAAGCCAGCAAATCTTCCGCGGAAAGTTTGCCGCTTGCCTCCGTTCCGTCTAACAAACTATCAGCCAAATCGCGTTTGGTATCGTGGAGTTTCAAGATTTTTTCTTCGACCGTATCTTCTGTAACTAAACGATATACAGTTACGGGTCGCTGTTGCCCGATGCGGTGAGCGCGGTCTGAGGCTTGATCTTCGACCGCCGGATTCCACCACGGGTCGAGATGAATTACATAATCTGCCGCCGTCAAATTCAAACCCGTTCCGCCCGCTTTCAAACTAATCAAAAAAACATCGCCGTTGCCGCGTTGGAAGGAATCAATACGTTCTTGTCGAATATGCGACGGCGTGCTTCCGTCCAAATAATGGTAGGCAACGCCGCGTTTTTTCAAATATTCTTCGATGATGGCGAGATGTTTGACAAATTGGCTGAAAACCAGCGCTTTGTGTTTATTTTCCAGCAGTTCATCCAGAGTTTCGCCGAAAAGTTCGAGCTTGCTACTGCCGAGAGGAATATCTGCATTGACCAATTTCGGATGACAGCAGGCGAGTCTGAGTTTGGTTAATTCCGCCAAAATGCGAAAGCGTTTGTCTTTCGCGTCGCCGTCTTGAGATTCGATTTTTTCCAACGCTTCGCGGCGCACTGCTTCGTAAAAAGCGCGTTCTTCCGCCGACATTTCAACCGTCAAAACAATTTCGGTTTTTTCCGGCAAATCATCTAAAACCTGATTTTTTCGCCGCCGCAAAAGGAAAGGTTTTATCAATCTTTGCAAGGTTTTACGCGTCGCATCGTCTTTGCTTCGCTCAATCGGAAGCGCAAATTTTTCGTTGAAAAAATCGTGATTTCCCAAAAGCCCAGGATTGATAAAATTAAACAAATTCCACAATTCACCGAGATGATTTTCAATCGGTGTGCCGGTCGTAATCAAACGAAAATCGCCTTGCAAATTCATCACGGTTTTTGAGCGTTTGGTAGCGCGATTTTTGATGGCTTGCGCTTCGTCCAAAACAATCGTCGCAAAATTTTGAGCGGTAAAAAGTTCTTCTTCCAACTGCAAAAGATTATAACTCGTTACCAAAACATCGTATTTTCCCAAAGATTCGACCTGCAATTTTCTATCGCCGTCGCCGAACAGATGAAAATTCAAAGTCGGCGCAAAACGCCTCGCTTCCTTCATCCAATTTCGGCAAACGCTGACCGGCGCAACGACCAAAGCCGCGCCTTTTTCGGCTCTTTCAACCAAAACCGCTAAAGCCTGGAGCGTATTATGAGTCAAAATAAAATCATCAGTTACATAGAGCGAATCTTCGGCATCAACCTTTATACACTGCGCTTGTTTTTTACCGACATATTCAACGGAAATAATCGCTCGACTTGGTTTATATTTAACACGAGGTTGGTATCGCATTGCTTTTCTGCTTAAGCGAAAAGGTTTGATGTTATCAGGCAAGGCAAGCGTCAGAACATAACAATCCCTATGAGTTGTTTTTTTAATACTTTTTCTAACCAAACCGCCAAGTGAACGAACTAAGAAAATAACATCATCTGCTAACTGTTCCGAAGTGCTGTAAAATTGAACGGTGCTTTCTTTTGAGCAATAGCCGTCGGTATCGAGCAAACCTTGTAGAAGACTTATTCTTTGCTCAACGCTTGCGTGAAGATAATCAAACGGAATATGTTTATTTTCTGAGCGTTTATTCAAATTGAGTAACTTAACTTCTCTTACTACAAAGTTTGCATCAAATTTTCCACCTTTGATTTTAACAATCTGATAATCACATCTATCTTTATGTTTTAGATTGTAATTATTAGGCAATAATCTTCCGACTTCTGAAATAATTTCTTCATCAACCGAAGAAAAAGCCACTCCGCGAGTTAAACCTCCATCGCCGATTAAAACACCTAAAAGGTAAGGATCAAGATAAAAATCTTTGGCTTCAAATTCAACGGCTTCGACAATTGGAATAAACCAATTACAATTTCCTGCTTTATCCCGCAATCCGAAATCGGTAATTTCTTTAAGACTCATTATTTTAGGCGAATAATTTCTTGAATTTCTTAATGGCGTATTGACCGTCCATAAATGTTCTTGACAACATTCAGTAGAACTTTTATCACTAAAAGTCACTTTATAAATATCTTTTTCACCTTGCGGATAAACTCCTAAAACTTTTATCGGCTTTCCTTTTGAGCCGATGATTTCATCACCAACTTCTATTTTCCCCATCAACTTCCAGCCGTTTTTAGTTAGAATTTTAGCATCTAAAGGTTGTGCCTTGCCCAACCCCATATCGTCCGCCAAACACGCGCCAACGCCCCAATTTGCGAGGCGCGAAAGCCATTCAAAACCTTCGATTTGATACGGGCGCAAATCGGCTTCAAACGTCGCCGGAAGTTCGGGAATAAATTTTTGCGCGTCTTTTAATTTTTTGAGATGTTCCTTCCAAGCCTTATCCGCTTTGAAGTTTTCGAGTTCGTCGGCGAAATCTTCCAAAATTCCGCTTCGCAAATTGTGTAGACGGTTTTTGTCGTCCAAAACCGCGCTCAAAGATTGCAGATGTTTCCGCAATTTTTCCGTGATGGCGATAAATTGTCCGTCTGAAAGCTCGACAAAATTTCCGTTGTTTTGGCTTAAAAGTCCGCTCAAATCCTTCATCGAAAGCACCAAATCTTCGTTGACTTTTGCTTTTCCTTCAACCTCGAACCAATTATTCGTGCCTTTAACCGCAAGCGAGAAATTCTCGAAATTGATGTTTCCAAGAAGTTTTAATTTTTGCCCTTTCGTCCATTCGACTACTAATTTATCTTCTTTGCGGGGCTTTTCGAGTTCGCTTAAAGCAGTCAAACACGATTCTGCATTAGCCAGATTCCATTCGTAATTCGGGCTTTCAAATTCCGCCAAAAACGGACACGATTCTTCGATTTCATCGAGTAATTTCCGCTCTGTTTTTAGATTGCGTTTCGTCCGCGTTCTGACGTTTTCCACATCCGCAATAACCGATTCCGCACCTTTGCCGGGTTTGAAATACGGCGGAACTTTGCCGAAAGGTTTGACGAAAAATTCGAGATGAAAACCTTCTCCGGCAGGCGTAATGAGCGCGTGAATCCGCGTGTCGGCTTCTGTCAGCGGCAGATTTTCAAAATGTTCTTCCAAGTCCGACTGAATCGCAATCCGTGTCGAAAGCGGCTGAATCGCCCGAACCAATTTCTCGCGTCCTTCCGCCGGAATTTTCAGACGATTTTCCTTCAAAGATTCGGCAATTTCAACGTGATGCGCCTTGATTTCAACGATTTTATAGCGCGTTTCGGTTTCCTTCTGAATTTTCACGCCTTCCGTCGAGAATTTCGTATCAAACGAAACTTCGAGCGCGTCTTTCACTTCCTTGATGACCAAAGACGGCTCGCTTTTGACAAGTTGAATACTGACCGAAGGATTTTTTGCCGAAAATAAAAACGGATGCCCGACGAGCGCGGCAAGCGATTTTTCCCAATCAAAATCGTAGTCATAACCGCCGTAATAATAATAATCACGCGCTTTGTTCATCGCGTCTTTAACGACTAAGCTGTCTTGCTCGGTAAGATTTTTAACGTCGCGTTCATACAATCTTTTGAGGGCGATATTGCGTCCGTCCGTCCAACCTTTTTTGCCGAATTTCTGCTCGACAGGCTGAATTTCTTCGCGCTCGAAATCAATCAGCCAAGCCACACGGGTTTCGTCTATTTTCGCCGCTTTTTCAGTTTTTCCCTGAACTTTTTCGGCAATCGTCAGTAGCGTGTTCAAAGCGCGTTCCCAATCTTCCAGACGCGGAATCAGATTTCCGACAGGCGCGAAACCCAAATCTTTTTGTAAACTTTCGACTTTTTCCCCGCCTTTCGCTCTTTTCAAAAACAAAAGATTGGCGATTTCCATTTCAACCCATCGGAAACCTTGATTTTGAACCGCGTTTTCAAACGTCGTTACCCAATTCGGCGTTTTCAAAAATGGAATTATCGCCGCCGTCAAAATCCGCAGAAATTTATCTTCAAAATCGTTCGTCCCGATTTGCGAATAAGCGATTTCCGCCAAATTGTCGTTGTTTTTCAAAAAGTATGAAACTGCATCTATTGCCCGATGCGTTCCGCTTTCGGCGTAATTTTTTAAACCGAATACACTGTAATCTTCGGCGAATTTGTGAAATTTCGTTTCGTCCGTTTTGTAAAGAGCCAAACCGTAAAAAACCATCTGCCAATCGGCAGGAAAACCTTTCTTTTTCGAGAGAATCTTGCGCCAGAGTTTGATACCTTCTTCATAGAAAAAAACGGCTTTAACAAAATCCTTCTCCAAAAAAGCGAGTGTTCCGGCAAAGATTATTTCGCTGAGATTGTTCGGTTCGTCATTAATTTTTTTCGCTTCGGCAAGTTCGCCCCGAAAAATCGTTTCCGCGATTTCATAATTTTTGATAAGCGGTTCATCTTGCAAATTTTGTTCGCGCACAAACGCCCAAAGCGCGTCGGTTGATTCTAATTTTTCGAGAACATCGTCAAACAAAAACGGTAAAATCTCGGTTTGAAATTTTTTACTAAATTCGCCCAAAAACTCTAATTGCGGTGGATTCGTAAAAATCCGCCGCAAAATCTCGCCCGATTTTTCGCTAATGTCTTTTTCAACGAGTTTGCGAAAAATTTTCGCCGCTTCCTCCAAATCTTTGCGATAAATGCTCAAACGATAATCGCGCAAAAGCCGCAATTTATAACGGTTGAAATCATACCAGCCCGAATACTGACTCAAATTAAAATCCGCTTGAATCTTTTGAACCGTTTCATCAAACCAATCTTCACGCCGCGCCTCGCGTGTCAAAAATTCCTTCAATTCCGGGCTGGAAATCTGAAAACCTTTGCCCCAATATTCCTGCGTATTTTGTAAAACGCCTTTGTGAATCAACGAATTCCGCAAAACCGGAATATCCTGCATTTTATAAATTCTGCCGCCCGGCGTTTGCAGTCCGAGTAACCGCAGTAATTTCTGAAATTCCTGCGCCGTAATCTGCTCCCA